>JABFRE010000120.1 GCA_013141325.1 Novosphingobium sp. | reverse complement strand
AATCCGGGAGTCGAAGTTCATTGCCGAAGAAGCCTTCATCCGTGTCTACCGCGCCCCGTTGCCGCAGCGCGGTCGGCGGGGTCGCAAACTGTATTACTACTCTATAGCACCTTGTGCAAGAGCCTGCTGGTGCAGAGCCTTGCCGGGGGCCTGCAAGGGCCCTGCGGGCCATAGGCGCGGCGGGTCAGGGTGGCAATCGCGTGCTCGGCAAACGGCTGTCCAAGCCCGGCGAACGACAACGAGCAGGTCCGATCCACGAAAAAGGGGAGAGGGCCGTGCCCCCTCCCCGCATTCTCGACCGGACGGCAGCGCCGCCTGGAGCTGCGCTCAGCGAACCCTGCCGCGCTGGACAAGATTGACGATGCCCAGCAGGATCACCGCGCCGACCACGGCGATAACCAGCCCGGTCAGCGAGAATTCCTGGACCGAACCGGCAATGCCGAACCGCTGCGAAACCAGGTTGCCGATAATCGAACCCACGCAGCCGACAGCGATATTCGCGAAAATTCCCATCGACGCGTCGCGGTTCATCACCATGCTGGCCAGCCAGCCGGCAACGCCGCCGACGATCAGAGCCACAATCCAACCCATACCCTTACTCCCTTGCCTGGACGCCCGGCGCGGCCTGAACCGCATCACGAGCAACGGCCCGGCAAAGCTGGTGCCCTGCCGGATCGGAGTAGTCTATCGAAGCGACAACGCCTTGTCGCGCCTAAATTCCTGTGCGGAAATCAATACTTGAGCTGGCGCTCGTAGAGGTCGCGGTAGTGCTGGAGTCGGGTGACGCGCAGGCCCTGCATGCCCGAGCGATCGACCGCCCGCTGCCATGAGGCGAATTCTTCAAGCGTCAGGCTGTACCGCTCGCAAACCTCGTCGATGGTCAGCAGACCGCCATTGACCGCAGCCACGACCTCGGCCTTGCGCCGGACAACCCACCGCGTGGTCTCGGGCGCTGGCAGCGAATCGAGCGTCAGCGGCTCGCCGAGCGGGCCAATTACCATCGCGGGTCGGATCTTCTGGTTTTCGATCATCATTGTCCTCGACCGTCGAGACGGAGCACTGCGGCACTGCCACACTCCATGCCAGCGGGTACTTTGCCATCTGCTAAATCAGTTCGGTTAACGACCCGTGATCCCTGACCCGGGTCATGCGGCGAGGCCGCCCACAAGGCGAAACCGCCAACCGGGATCGAAACGCGCGATTCGAATCGGCCAAGCTCGCGGCGCGCCGCATGGGCGGCGGCGCAACGGGCGTGCAGTCCGAACCAGTCGATTGCGCCATTTGCGGCGCTGCCGCCGGCGTCTGCGACGCGGCCCCGAAGGCCGGACATGAGGTCGAACGCGATCTCCATGCCAGCAGCCTTAGCCCAGGCAGGATCAAGAACCGGTAAAGCCGGGCTTTACCTTGCGTTGACATTGCTTACCGAAATCGCACCAGCCGTTTCCCTTGAGCGGCCAGCCGGTGTATGGGCCGCGCGCGATGGATACCTGCGAACTTTCTGATCTGGCCAACCCCGCAAACTTGGCCGCACTGTTCCAGCTGGATCCTCCGCTGGCCGGCAAGCGGATCGTCGTCGCGATGTCGGGCGGGGTCGACAGCTCCGTGGTGGCCGCACTGGCCGCCCGCAGCGGGGCCGAGGTGATCGGGGTGACGCTGCAGCTCTATGACTATGGCGCGGCGACCGGGCGCAAGGGCGCCTGCTGTGCCGGGGATGACATCCGCGATGCCCGCGCGGTCGCCGACCGGCTGGGGATCGCCCACTATGTCTTCGATCACGAAAGTGCCTTCCGCGAAGAGGTGGTCGAGCGCTTTGCCGATGATTACCTGGCCGGACGCACCCCAATCCCCTGCATCCGTTGCAACATGGGCCCCAAGTTCACCGATCTGCTGCGCATGGCGCGCGAACTGGGAGGCGATTGTCTGGCGACCGGCCATTACGTGCGCCGCGTTGCCGGAGCGACGGGACCCGCGCTCCACCGCGCGCTCGACCCGGCGCGCGATCAGTCCTACTTCCTCTATGCCACCACCGAGGCCCAGCTCGAGTTCCTGCGCTTTCCGCTGGGCGGCCTGCCCAAGGCGCAGGTTCGCGCGATTGCCGAGGCCGAGGGGCTGCGCGTCGCGGCCAAGCCCGACAGTCAGGACATTTGCTTCGTCCCCGATGGCGACTATGCCAAGGTGGTCCGCGCGGTGCGCCCCGAAGGCGACGCGCCAGGCGCGATCGTCCATGCCGAGACCGGCGCGGTTCTGGGCGAGCACAAAGGTATCATTCATTTCACCGTGGGCCAGCGCCGCGGACTGGAAATCGGCGGGCAGGCGGAGCCGCTTTACGTGACCGGTATCGATGCCCCTGCCCGCCGGGTGCTGGTCGGCCCCCGCCACCTGCTTGCCGTCGCGGCGGCGCGGATCGTCGACACCAACCGGATCGGCCCGCTGCCCGCCAGTCCGCTGACCGCCAAGGTTCGTTCGCTGGCGAAGCCGGTACCGGTGGTGCTGGAAGGATCGCTGGGCGAGGGCGCGGACTGCACAATCCGCTTCACCAGCGCCGAATACGGAGTCGCGCCGGGCCAGGCCGCAGTGCTCTATGCCGATGATCGGGTTGTTGGGGGCGGGTGGATCGCGGACACGTCAGCCACCTAGCGGCTGGGCTGCGCGATCAGGCAGTGGCCAGAAAACGCCACTGCGTCCAAGTTTTCGGCCAGAGCACATCCGCCGCCCTTGACGGAACGACAGCCGATCTCGGCTTCGCCGCCGAGCGGAATGACCAGCAGCGGCGCTCCAGCATAGCGCGCAGCAGTTGCCGCATCGGGCGCGCCATCGAGCCGATCGAGCCGGAAATGGGGCCCCTCGACCAGCCGCGCCGCGCCTTCTGCCGGGACATGGCGGTGCAAATGGGCAGGGTACGGCCCCCCAACCGCCACCGCGATCCCGGCGTCAAGGTGCAATTCGCGCGGGCGGCCGTAATCATACAGCCGATACGTGATGGTGCTGTTCTGCTGAACCTCGACCAGCGTCACCCCGGCCCCGATCGCGTGGACCGTTCCTGCCGGGATGTAGAAAAAGTCGCCCGGTGCCACCGTATGCCACACCATCAGCTGTTCGATGCTGCCGTCCAGCGCAGCGGCGCGCATCGCTTCGGCGCCCAGCGGTTTGCGAAAGCCGATTCCCAGTCTGGCGCCCGGTTCGGCGGCGATAACCAGCCAGCATTCTTCCTTGCCTTGCCGGCCCAGCCCTGCCGTCAGCGTCTGGACATCGGACGGGTGGACCTGAACCGACAGGGCCTCGCTGGTGAAGATGTACTTGACCAGCAGCGTATCGAGTGCGGGCGGCGGTTCGAACCAGATCTCGCCGATCCGCTCACCATCTGGCGCGGAAAACGGCGCGGGCAGCGCAGTGCGGCCCCAGGGTTTGGACACCATCCGGGTGGGCAGCAGCGCACTCACTGGTTGGCGGCGCCCGGCAGCTTGCCGACCAGCTGCGCCCCGGCGTGGGTGGTGACCAGCACCTCGTCGCCATCGACCACGATCACAACGTCTTCCAGCCCGATCGCCGAAACCCGCGGACCATCGCTGTCGACCAGGACGTTGCGGCAATCAACCAGTTCGGCGCGGCCCTTGCAGCTGTTGCCCGCTGCATCGCGCGGCAGGGCGCTGTGCAGCGCATCCCAGCTGCCGATGTCGGACCAGCCCATATCGGCCAGCACCATTGCCTTGTGCGCGGTCGGTTCCATCACAGCATAGTCGACCGAGATCGACGGCGCCGCCGCAAAGTTCCCGGACGCAGGAAAGAACAGGTGTCCGTCGCTGCGCCCGGCTTCCACGGCGCGGCGCGCGGCGGTCAGGATCGCGGGAGCATGCTCCTCAAGCTCGCGCAGGAAGCCGCCAACCGGGAAGGCAAAGATCCCGCCGTTCCAGGCATAGGTACCGGCGGCGATGAATTGCTGGGCCCTGGCCAGATCGGGCTTTTCGACAAAGCGCGCGGTCCGAAAGCCCAGATCGCCCAGCGCCTCGCCGCGCTGGAGATAGCCGAAGCCGGTTTCGGGTGCGGTTGCCGCGATCGCGATCGACACCAGCCAACCCTGCCGCGCCAGCTGGGCAGCAGCCAAGGCCGCGCCGCGAAAGGCTGCAGGATCGGCGATGTGGTGGTCGCTGGGGCACACCAGCATTACCGCATCGGCCGGCAGACGCAGCGCAGCCAGAGCAATCGCGGCGGCGGTGTTGCGGGCCGAGGGTTCGACGATCACCTGCGATCCGGCCGGATCGGCCAGCTGCGCCTCGATATGGGTGACGTGCGCGGCGCCCGTCACCACCACCGGCGGGGCGAACCCGGCCTCGGGCGTGCAGCGGGCCACGGTCGCCTCGAACAGGGTGCTATCGCCGACCAGCGGCAGAAACGGCTTGGGCTTGGCCGCGCGGCTGCGCGGCCACAGCCGGGTGCCGCTGCCGCCGCACAGGATGACAGGAACGATTGGGGAATCAGACATTCCCGCCCGTTAGCACAAGGGCCGGGCATTGCCATTAGGCAGCGGCGAACCGGGGCAGGCTGCGGCCCGCCCCGGCAGCCGGTCCGCCCGCTATTTGACGTCGACGAAGGGTAGCGGCCCGCCCCCGGCGTAGGTCGGCAGCTTGCCATCCCACTTTTCGACCGCCCGCATCTTGACGATTTCGGGGTTGGTCCGGATCGCCTGGGCCTCGACCTGAATCGCTTCGGCATCGCCCTTGGCCTTGGCTACCCGCGCCTGCGCGTTGGCGGTCGCGGTGGCGACATTGGCCTGGGCAGCCAGTGCGGCCTGTTCGTTGGCGATCTTGGCGTTGATCTGTTCAAGCACCTGCTGCGGAACCTGGATATTGCCGGCCCAATAGATCTGCTCGACCTGCAGCCCGACCGGCCCGAAGAAGGCCTGGACCTGCCGCTGCGCGGTCTGGATCAGTTCGGCCTTGTGATCGCCATAGATCTGCTCGACCCCCAACTGCGACGCGCGCTCGACAATGGCATTGCGGATCGCGTTGCGCAGCGGGCCGGCAATGATCTGGTCCATGTCGGTGCGGTAGCGCTGGAACAGGATCGGGGCCTTGGTCGGATCGACATGATAGCTGACCGCCACATCGGCGCGCAGCGACAGGCCGTTCTTGTCCTGAAAGCCGAAGCTTTCATCGATCGCACTTTGCTCCGTGGTCGTGGAATTCCAGCTGTAGGTGCGGGTGAACACCGGATATTCGTAGATTTTGATCCCCGGCGGCGCGAAGTACCAGCCCACGCCCAGCGAACGGCTGGAAACACCGCCGCCCAGATTGTTCACCCGGATACCGACGTTGCCCGGCTCGACCTGGGCGAAGGTGCTGGTCAGCAGGACGGCGCCTGCCACTGCGCCCAGACCCAGCCAGATTCGGCCTTTGAGCGGACCCAGCACCCGGCCCACGAGGCCGGGGCTGCGGCCGGTTTGATCATCGTCGGTTTCGGTCACATATGCCATCAGTTGTCTCCTTTACGGGGATTTCGCGCCCCTCACATGCGAAGGAACGATCAGCCGAGCGAGAAGGGCGGCGGCCTAAGCCGCAGGCAGGCTGGTCTGGTGGGTTCGAGAGCCGACGAACGCGCGCACCCCATTCGGGCGGCGAAGGCGCAGGCGACGAAAGCAACAGCCAGATCACGGCAAACGTTGCCCGTCACGGGCAACCGTTTCGCCGCAAGTTCAAGCCATCAACGCCGCTACTCCAACTCCTCTGTCCGTTCGATCCCGCGAATCTACCGAGACTGCGGGCACTGGCAAGCGAATCCGGACAGCGGCCGGGATGAGATCGGCGCAACCGCTGTTGCAAATCGCGCAATCAGTCTTTCCACGGCCCCAGCCGGCAGCCTTCGCCCTCGCGGTAGATGGCGGTTTCGCTGGCCAGCAGCGGGAAACGCGCGGTGACGCTCTTGGCTTTGGCGTCTTCGCTCAGCATGATCAGCTCCATCCCGGGCTCGAAGTCCTTGCGGCAATCGCCCAGGCTGCGCCCGCCTTCGAAGCGGCACGAGCAGGCGACCCGCGCGCCATAGGCCGCGCCGACCCCGGCATAACCGTTCAGTGGCTGCCAGAACCACGCCAGCGCCCCCGCCGCGACAAGCAGAGGGACCAGCCACCAGCGGCGCCTGCGCGGGATTCGGCGGGATGCAGGGGGGTTTACGGTTGCCATCTGCGAGCCTTTGGGCAAGGGATGCGCGCCATGAGGCCGCGCCGTCTGCCCCTTATCCTGCCCTTGGCCTTGCTGCCAGCCCTGATCGGCTGCGGCACGGATGCCGGTCCGCCGCCGCCGCCGCCGCTGGACAAGGCGGCGATGGCTGCCGTGATCGACAAGCCGGGCGTGGGCCGCGAACGGCTGGCCCGCGCCGTCGACGCACTGTTCGCTGCCCCTGAAACCTCGGAAACCCGGGCACTTCTGGTTCTGACAGACGGACGGATCGTGGCCGAGCGCTACGGTCCGGGCTACCACGAAAACACCCGCTTCGTCAGCTGGTCGATGGCCAAGACCGTCACCGCCGTGATGATCGGCATGCTGGTTTCGGACGGGCGGCTGCGGGTGGACGAAAGCGTCCCGGTGCCCGCATGGCAGCGCCCCGGTGACCCGCGCGGCGAAATCACCCTGCGCCAGCTGCTGCAGATGCGCTCGGGCCTGCGCCATACCGAGGCGGAGGCCGCGCCGTACCTGACCGATACCGCGCGGATGCTGTTCCTGGATGGGCGCGACGACATGGCCGCCTACGCCGAAGCCCAGCCGCTCGAGGCCGAGCCCGGCGGCAAATGGGAGTATTCGAGCGCCACCACCGTGATCCTTTCCGACCTTGCGGCCCGCACGCTGACCGACAGCGGCGATCCGTCCGAGCGCCGCCGGGTGGTACAGGACTACCTGCGGACCCGGATTTTCGAGCCGCTGGGGATGAAGAGCATGATCCCCGAATTCGACGCGGCGGGCACGCTGATCGGCGGCAGCCTGATCCACGGCACCGCGCGGGATTGGGCCCGGTTCGGCGAGTTCCTGCGCAACAAGGGCGCGGTCAAGGGTGCGCAGCTGCTGCCTCCGGCCTGGATCGAGTTCATGACCGCGCCCAGCCCGCGCAATCCCGGTTATGGCGCCCACACCTGGCTCAACCGTGCACAGGCGGAAGACGGGCACATCGAATGGCCGGGCGCACCGACATCGACCTTTTCGATGAACGGGCATCTGGGCCAGTACGTCACAGTATCGCCCGAACAGGGCGTCACCGTTGTCCGCCTGGGCAAGACCGACGAGGGCAAGCACGAGCCGGTGCGCGCCGCCGTGGCCCGGATCATCCAGCTGTTTCCGAAAGAAGGTGCCAAGTGAGTGCAAAGACCGCGCTGATTACCGGGGTAACCGGACAGGACGGGGCCTATCTGGCGCGCCTGCTGCTCGACAAGGGCTACCACGTCCACGGCATCAAGCGCCGCTCCTCGTCGTTCAACACCGCCCGGATCGACGACATCTATCAGGATCCGCACGACCCCGATCCGCAGTTGACCCTTCATTATGGCGATCTGACCGATGCCACCAACCTGATCCGGATCGTCCAGGAAACCCGACCGGACGAGATCTACAACCTGGCCGCGCAAAGCCATGTCCAGGTCAGTTTCGAAACCCCGGAATACACCGCCAATTCCGACGCGCTGGGCACCCTGCGCCTGCTCGAGGCGATCCGCATCCTCGGGCTGGAAAAGACCTGCCGGTTCTATCAGGCCTCGACCAGTGAGCTCTATGGGCTGGTCCAGGAGGTGCCGCAGCGCGAAACCACGCCGTTCTATCCGCGCAGCCCCTATGCCGCAGCCAAGCTCTATGCCTACTGGATCACGGTCAACTACCGCGAGGCTTATGGCATCCATGCCTCGAACGGAATCCTGTTCAACCACGAGAGCCCGCTGCGCGGCGAGACTTTCGTCACCCGCAAGATCACCCGTGCCGCCGCCGCGATCGCCCACGGCCGTCAGGAAGTGCTGCACCTGGGGAATCTCGATGCCCGGCGCGACTGGGGCCATGCCCGCGAATACTGCCAGGGCATGTGGCTGATGCTACAGCAGGACGAGCCCGACGACTATGTGCTGGCTACCGGGGAGACCACGACGGTCCGGCAATTCGTCGAATGGGCCTTTGCCGATGCCGGTATCGCGCTGGAATGGCGCGGCAGCGGCGTCGATGAACAGGGCTTTTGCCAGACCTCCGGTGCGCTGCGGGTGGCGGTCGATCCGCGCTATTTCCGACCCACCGAGGTCGATCTGCTAATCGGCGATCCTTCCAAAGCCCACCAGAAGCTGGGCTGGCGCCACGAAACCGGGGTGCGCGAGCTGGCGCGCGAGATGGTCGAGGCCGATCTCGCCCTGGTCCGCGCCGGCGCGGGAGCAGGCCAGGCGGGATGAGCGAAACCCTGGCCCCGGCCGAGGCGCAGCGCGCCTACTACGCCCGCACCGCCGCGCACTATGAGGCAATGCACGTCAACGACCGTGACGAGCACGGCATTGCCCTTGCCGCCTTTGCCGGGCTGGCCCGCCTGCACGGCGCCCGCAGCGTGCTCGACGTCGGCGCGGGAACCGGGCGCGCCCTGGCGCGGCTTGAGGACGAGCTGCCGGGTGTGGAGCTGGTCGGGGTGGAGCCGGTGGCCGAACTGCGGGCGATCGGCCACGCCAGCGGTATTCCGGCTGAGCGGCTGCGCGACGGCGATGCCCTGGCCTTGCCCTTTGCCGACGACAGTTTCGATTTCGTGATCGAAACCGGTGTGCTGCACCACATCGCCGATCCGGCGCGCGCCGTGGCCGAAATGGTCCGGGTGGCGCGGCTCGGAATCATGATTTCGGATTCGAACAACTTTGGCCAGGGCTCTGCCACCGGACGGCTGGCCAAGCGGTTGATCGCCAGCCTTGGGCTGTGGCGCGCGTTCATCTGGCTGACCACCCGCGGCACGATGGCCAAGTGGAGCGAGGGCGACGGCGTTTTCTATTCCTATTCGGTCTTCAGCAATGCCGGGCAGGCCCTGCCCAAATTTCCCCGGCGCTTCTTCATGAACACCACACCGCTGGCGGGAACCGACCTCCGCCACGGCGCCGGCCACGTCGCGCTGATCGCGGTGCGGGCATGAGCGCGGCGGCGGGCTCCTATTCGCTGGCCGGAAAGCGGGTCTGGGTCGCGGGGCACCGCGGCATGGTCGGCGGAGCGATCGTCCGGCGGCTGGAACGCGAAAGCTGTGAGGTACTGATCGCAGACCGCGACACGCTGGACCTGACCGACCAGCGCGCGGTCCTGGGCTGGATGCACAACCACCGGCCGCAGGCCGTGTTCCTGGCCGCCGCGCGGGTTGGCGGAATTCTGGCCAACGACAGCTTCCCGGTCGATTTCCTGCGCGACAACCTGCTGATCGAAACCGCAGTGTTCACCGGTGCCGAATCGGTGGGGGTGGAAAAGCTGCTGTTTCTCGGCTCGTCGTGCATCTACCCCAAGCACGCCGACCAGCCGATCCGCGAAGAGGCGTTGCTGACCGGCCCGCTTGAGCCGACCAACGAATGGTATGCAATTGCCAAGATTGCCGGAATCAAGCTGGCCCAGGCCTATCGCAAGCAATACGGCTGCGACTACATCAGCGCGATGCCGACCAATCTCTATGGGCCCGGCGATAATTTCGATCCCGCCGGCAGTCATGTCCTGCCCGCGCTGATCCGCAAGGTTCACGAAGCGAAACAGACCGGCGGCACGGTGCAGATCTGGGGCACCGGCACCCCGCGCCGCGAGTTCCTGTACGTGGATGATTGCGCCGATGCCTGCGTCCACCTGATGCAGCACTATTCGGGCGAGAGCCACATCAACGTCGGATCGGGCCAGGATATCGCGATAGCCGATCTGGCCCGGCTGGTGATGGAGGTACTGGATTACCGGGGTGAGATCGTGACCGATCCCAGCAAGCCCGATGGCACACCGCGCAAGCTGATGGACAACGCCCGGCTGCGGGCCATGGGCTGGATGCCACAGGTCGATCTGCGCGAAGGGATTGCGCGCTCGTACGAGGCCTTTCTGGCCGGCGAGGGCCGGGGCCTCTGAGCGCTATTCGCTGCGGTCGTGCGCGGCCTGGCGGTCGGCCAGCAGGTCCATCGCTGCCAAACCGGTTTCGTTGACGAGACCTTCGGGATCGGGATGAATCAGCATCTCTATGCCCGGAAATTCTGCCGCAAGCTTGGCTTCGATTTCATCCATCACGTGGTGCGCCTCGCGCACGGTCATGTGGGGGTCCACGGCGACATGGAACTGGACGAAATCGCGGTTGCCCGAGGTTCGGGTGCGCAGGTCGTGCAGACCCTTCAGCTCGGGATGGCGGGCGACCACTTCAAGGAAACGCTCCTTCTTGGCGTCATCCCATTCGTGGTCCATCAGCTGCTCGATCGCCTGCTGCGATGCGCCCCAGGCCCCCCAGCCGAGCCACAGCGCGATGCCGAGCCCGAACACCGGATCAGCCCCGGGGATCCCGGCATACTGGTCAAGCGCCAGCGCACCGATCACCGCCAGGTTGAGCAGCAGGTCGGACTGGTAGTGGACGTGATCGGTCGCAATCGCCAGGCTGCCGGTCTTGCGGATCACGTGGCGCTGCCAGACCAGCAGCGCGAGCGTCGCCGCCATGGCGATGACCGAAACCATGATCCCGCTTTCGGCCGCAGCCGGGCGGACGCCTTCGAACCACTGGTCCACCGCACGAAACGCCAGGCTCAGCGCCGAAATCGAGATCAGCACCACCTGGAACATCGCCGCCAAGGCCTCGGCCTTGCCGTGGCCGAAACGGTGGTTCTCGTCATCCGGCTGGGCCGCGACCCAGACCCCCAGCAAGGTGGCCAGACTGGCAACCAGATCGAGCACGGTATCGGCCAGGCTGCCGAGCATGGCGGTCGATCCAGTGGACAGCGCCGCCCAGACCTTGAGCCCGACCAGCAGCAGTGCCACCGAAATGCTGGCCAGCGCCGCGCTGCGGTTGAGGGCGTGGGACGTGCTCATGGATAGAGCAGCGAGCTGGTCCAGCCCGCGCCCTCGCTGCGCACGAAGCGCCGCCGCTCGTGCAGCCGGAACGGCCGGTCCATCCAGAATTCGAACGCACTGGGGGTCAGGCAGAATCCGGTCCAGTGCGGTGGACGCGGCACCGTACCGACCAGATGGCGCGCTGCGGTCTTGGCGATCCGGGCGAGGAACTCGCCGCGCGATCCCAGCGGCGCGGACTGGTCCGAAGCCAGCGCGCCGATCTGCGAATCGCGGCTGCGGCTGGCGAAATAGGCATCAGCCATGGCTGGATCGACTTCCGCGACCGTGCCTTCGATCCGGATCTGGCGGCGCAGCGACTTCCAGTGGAACAGCATCGCTGCTTGCGGATTTTCCGCCAGTTCGCCGCCCTTGCGGCTGTGGCCGTTGGTGTAGAACACAAAGCCGCCTCCCGCAGCCAGCTGTGGTCCGTGGTCCTTCAGCAGCACCATCCGCAGCGACGGCGCGGCCTCAGCGGTGGCGGTAGCGAGCGCCACGGCCTCCGGATCGTTGGGTTCGCTGGTCCGGGCCTCGGCAAACCAGGCATCGAACAGGGCGAAGGGGTCTTCGCCGGTGATGGCATTGCGCGCGTCCTGGTCCATGTCCCTGCGCATAGCCGCCCGAACGCCCGGACAAAAGCGCTAGTGTCTCGCAATAAGCGCACAGCGCCTTGCCGTAAGCGCTTCGCGCACCTAGCTATCTCCCATGGCCGATCCTTATTCGATCCTGGGCGTAGCCCGCAACGCGAGCGAGAAGGACGTCAAGTCCGCCTACCGCAAGCTGGCGAAGGAGCTTCACCCGGACCGCAATGCCGACAATCCGAAGGCGGCGGAACGCTTTTCGGAGGTTACCCGCGCTTACGACCTGCTGTCAGACAAGGACAAGCGGGCGCGCTTTGACCGGGGAGAGATCGACATCGACGGCAACGCGACCATGGGCTTTGGCTATGGCGGCGGTGCGGGTCCGGGCGGCGGATTCGGTGGCGGCGCGCAGCGCGGCTTTCGCGCCGACGGGTTTGAAGGGTTTGGCGGCGAAGGGATCGATCTGGGCGACATCTTCGACGGCCTGTTCGGCGGGCGCGGCGGAATGGGCGGCGGACCGGGCGGCGCACGCGGACGGGCCGCGCCCAAAGGCCCGTCCATTCAATACAAGCTGGGCGTTTCGCTGCCCGATGCGGTTACGCTTTCGACGCAGCGGATAACGCTGGCCGACGGCAAGACCATCGATCTCAAGCTGCCCAAGGGGGTTGAGGACGGAACCCAGATGCGGCTGTCCGGCAAGGGCGAGCCCGGCCCCGGCGGCAACGGTGACGCGCTGGTGACGATCGAGCTGCAGCCGCACCCCTTTTTCCGGCGCGAAGCCGACCATCTTCGGATCGAGCTGCCGGTGACGCTTGATGAGGCGGTGCACGGCGCCAAGGTCAAGGTGCCGACGGCCGACGGAGTGGTGATGCTGACCGTCGCCCCGGGATCAAGCTCTGGCAAGACGCTGCGGCTCAAAGGCAAGGGCTTCACCCGCAAGGACGGCAGTCGCGGCGATCAGCTGGTAACGCTTGAAGTGCAATTGCCCGAAGGCGATGCCGATCTGGCCCGGCGGCTGGAGGGCTGGCGCGATCCGCGCAACCTGCGCGCCCGGCTGGGCGTCTGAATCGAGCCGGGGGGATGGAAGAGCGCCCGATCGAGGATGGCAACCTGCCGCCGCTGACCCTGCCCGATCTCTCGCCCGAAGCCCGCCGCAAACGGGCGCAGCGGCTGCGGGCCGGGCTGCAGGAAACCATCGACAGCCATGTTGGCCCGCAGGGATGGTTGTGGGACACGCGGTTCGTCCGGGTGGCGGGCCGGGTCTGGGCCGGGGCCTATCACGACGGCTTCATCCACGCCGGCAATCTGGCCTACATGGCGATCCTGGCGCTGTTTCCGTTCTTCATCACGGTCGGCGCCGGCTTTTCGCTGATGGGCGAGCAGGCCCAGCGCGAGGCTTCGGTCCACGCTTTCCTGCTCGGACTGCCCCCGGTGGTTGCGCGCGCGCTGGAGCCGGTGGCGATGGACGTAATCGCCGCCCGCAGCGGCTGGCTGTTGTGGATCGGTGGCCTCGTCGGGCTGTGGACCGTCGGCAGTCTGGTCGAAACAATCCGCGATATCCTGCGGCGGGCCTACGGCACTCGCGAGGCCTACGCCTTCTGGCGCTACCGCCTGATCTCCACCGGGGTAATCATTCTGGCAGTCGTCGCCATGCTGTTCGCATTGCTTGCCCAGGTGGCGATCGGCACCGCGCAGGAGGTGATCCAGGCCTGGTACCCGCGCGCGCAGGACTGGATCGGGGCGCTGACCACTTCGCGCCTGATACCCGCGGTAGTGATCTATGGTTCGCTTTACCTGCTGTTCTTTACCCTGACCCCGCGTGCATACCGTGCGCGCCGCTATCCCAAGTGGCCTGGCGCCCTGCTGGTGACCGCGTGGTGGATGGCGGTCAGCACGGCCCTGCCGCAGGTGCTGCAGCGGTTCTTCACCTACGATCTGACCTACGGCAGCCTGGCCGGGGTGATGATCGCGCTTTTCTTTTTCTGGCTGGTCGGCCTAGGGTTGGTGGTGGGTGCTGAACTCAACGCGGCGCTTGCCGAAAGTCCGGAAGAACGCGACATGATCGGCCAGGATGACAACCGGGCACGCGTCGTCGATGCCAGAGAGAAGACGGAAAGTTGAGCATGACAGGATTGATGCACGGCAAGCGGGGGTTGATCATGGGCCTCGCCAACGACAAGTCGCTGGCTTGGGGAATCGCCCAGAAGCTGGCCGAACACGGGGCCGAACTGGCCTTTTCCTATCAAGGAGAAGTGATGGAAAAGCGGGTCCGCCCGCTGGCTGAAAGCTTGGGCAGCGACATGCTGATCGATTGCGACGTGTCCGACATGGCCGAGCTGGACACGGCCTTCGCCACTTTGGCGGCACGCTGGCCGACGATCGACTTCGTGGTCCATGCCATCGGCTTTTCCGACAAGAACGAGCTGCGCGGGCGGTATTATGACACCACTCTCGACAACTTCCTGATGACGATGAACATTTCCGCCTATTCGCTGGTCGCCGTGACCAAGCGGGCCAAGGACATGATGCCGAATGGCGGGGCGATCCTGACCCTGTCGTACTATGGCGCGGAAAAGGTTGTGCCGCATTACAACGTGATGGGCGTGGCCAAGGCGGCGCTGGAGACCAGCGTCAAGTATCTTGCCAACGATCTCGGCCCGCAGAACATTCGCGTCAACGCGATTTCGGCGGGGCCGATCCGCACGCTGGCGGCCAGCGGAATCGGCGATTTCCGTTACATTCTGAAATGGAACGAACTCAATTCGCCGCTGCGCCGCAACGTGACGATTGAGGACGTTGGCGGCTCGGCGCTCTATCTGCTGTCCGACCTGTCATCGGGCGTCACCGGCGAAACCCACCATGTGGATGCCGGCTATCATCTGGTCGGTATGAAGCAGGAAGACGCGCCTGACATCGCCTTGGGCTGAGCCGATCCGGGTCAAGGTTTCGGCGCGGCCGGGTCCTTGGCCTTCTCGGCTTCCTCGAGCGCCTTCTGGCGGGCTTCATAGTCCTTTTCGGCCTGCTCGACCCGCTTCTGGGTTTCCTCCGCATCGGCATCGAGAGTCGACAGCCGCTTGGCGCGCTCAGCCGCGATCAGTTCGCCCATCTTGACGTCGTCGGCAGTGCGCTTTTCGGCGTAGGCTTTGTTGATCAGCTGGCTGGAGCAGCCGGTCCATCCGCCCGGGCCCACCGGTGAGCAGCTCTGCGTGCCGCTGCGCCCGACCGTTTCATAGGCCAGCACCTTGTTGTTCCAGGCCTCGTTCTGGGGGGATTGCGTTTCTCGCAGAATGGCCGGGATGCGATAGCGTTCGGCCTCGGCCTTGCGGGCGCAGACCACAATCTCGTCGCTGGCGGATTCAGGGCACTTGTCATCGCCATAGACGATCAGCTGGTTGACCTTGGGTTCGGCCACCTCCTGCGCCTGAGCAGTGGCTGAAAGGGGCACGAAGGCACCTAACGCACACACAAGGGCACCGAGGCTGGGGATCAGGCGCTTCATGGCAGGACGGCTCCTTCGCGGCAGGGTTGTGCCCCCGCTATAGGGGGCATCCCCACTGAATAACAGATGAAGCGACGCACCGGTTGCGCCGGATCAAATCCGCTCGGCCAGCTTGATCGCCGCGCGGCAGCCCAGCCGAATTGCCCCGGCCAGCAGCGGATAGGCTGGCGCCCGCTCCGCCCCGGCGGCCAGCGCGGTATCGCGGTGCTCGCGCTCGTCATCGCGGAATTCGCGGATCATCGCCGCCAGTTCCGGATCGTCATCGCCGAGTTGGTCGAGCTGCTCGCTATAGTGGCGGTCGATCTCCGTCTCGACCGCAGCCGTGCAGGCCATCGCCGCCTCGGGACCGATCAGCGCGGTGGCCGCGCCGAGGGCAAAACCGGCAACCTTCCAGAACGGCTGGAGCGCGGTTGGCCGCACGCCGCGCTGGGCGATCAGGGCATCGAACCGGGCGCGATGGTCCGCTTCCTGCTGGGCCATGTGCAGCACCTTGGCCGAATGCGGCGCGCGATCGCCCATCACCGCCAGCTGCCCGGCGTAGATCCGGGTCGCGCCATACTCGCCGGCCTGGTCGACCCGCAGCATCCGGTGGCTTGTCGCCTCGCTCATCGCCTTGCTCCGCCCGAGCGCCGCAGCAGCACGCCGATCAGCACGGCGGCGGCCGTGGACACCAGAAAATTGTATCCTGCCAGACTGATCCCGAACAGTTCCCACTGCACCTGATCGCAGCGTACGAGCGGGGCATCGAGGATCGCCTTGAGCGGATCCTGCGCCCCGGCAACCGCCGTTGCGGTGCAAGCGGTCAGGCCTTCCCACCAGCCGTATTCAACCCCGGCGTGGTAGGCCCCGATCAGCCCGGATACCAGCACCGCCAGCGCGGCCAGCGCCACCAGCGCCCGCGCCTTGCCCGGCAGCCCGAAGGCCAGCAGGCCCAGCCCGGCGGCGGCGAAGTGGGGGTAGCGCTGCCACCAGCACATCTCGCACGGATAGAGATCGAAGTGGTACTGCCCGACATAGACCGCCGCCAGCAGCGCCGCCGGCACGGCCACGGCGAGGAAACGCGCGGCCTTCCACGCCGCATGTC
>JABFRE010000104.1 GCA_013141325.1 Novosphingobium sp. | reverse complement strand
CTGGGGCTTGGCCGGGCCCCGGGGGCCGACATGCGGATTGCCCAGGCGCTGCGCCGCGATCTGGGGCGCGCATCCGACCTGTTCCCGCAGGACGTGGTCGAGCTGCGTGCGCTGCTGACCGGCGAGCCAGACCTGGGCATCCGCGCCACCCCCGGCCACGGCGCCGCAGTGGAATTGTGGATGCTTGGCTCCAGCCTGTTCGGCGCGCAGCTCGCCGCCGCGCTGGGCCTGCCCTATGCCTTCGCCGCGCATTTCGCGCCTGACCATCTCGATCAGGCGCTGGAGGTCTATCGGCGCCAGTTCCGCCCCTCGGCTGCGCTGGAGCACCCGCACGTGATGGTGGCGATGAACGTCATTGCTGCCGACAGCGCGGAGGAGGCGGTGCTGCTCTGCTCGTCGATGGACCAGAGCTTCGTCGCGCTGCGCAGCGGAAATCCGGGAAAGCTCCGCCCGCCGGTGCCGGGCTACCGCGAAAGCCTGCCGCCGGGTCACCGCGCCATGCTGGAGCACGTGCGCCAGGCCAGCGCCGTCGGCGCGCCGGATGCGGTTACCGCCGCGATTGCCCGGTTCGTCGAACGGACCGGCGCCGACGAGATCATCGTTTCAGGCGCCACCTTTGATCCGGCGGCGCGGCGGCGCTCGCTCGAATTGACTGCGAAAGCCTTGGAATAGGCCTAATTCCCTAGGGGCAAACTGGTTGCAGTGGAGACCACTTGCTCTTACAAAGCGCATAAATGCTACGTTCGATGGCAACAATGTAACAAGCAGGAAGCGCGGCCCCAGCCGCCCGAGGAGCGCACGCGATGAGTTCGAAGCCCGCCCTTTCCAAGGCCCTGGCCCAGCGCCTGACCGCCGTCATGCTTCCCGGCGACGCACCGTTCAGTGCCGACGGACTGGCCCGTGCAGCGGATTTCCTGCTGGCCGCCGCCGCCCAGCGCAGTGGCAGCGACACAGCCCTGGCCATCGAATCGGTGTCCGGGTCTGCCAGCGAGCGCTTCATGCGGATAGCGGTGATCAACGATGACATGCCGTTCCTGGTCGATTCCATCGCCGCAACGATTGCCGCCCATGGTCTGGCGATCGACCGCCTGATCCACCCGGTGGTGCCGGTGCGGCGCGACGGCGAGGGGCGGCTGACCGCCATCGTCGAAGGCGACGCCGCCGGCGAAAAGCGCGAATCGATGGTCTATCTTGAGATGCAGCGCGGCGATGCCCGCCAGCGCCGCCGGATCGAGCAGGCGCTGCAGGCCACCATGGCCGATGTCCGCGTGGCCGTGGGCGACTGGCCGCGGTTGCAAGCGGCGATGGCCGCCGATGCCGACGCCTGCACCGACAGCGAAGGCGCGGCGCTGCTGCGCTGGTTCAAGGACGGGATGCTGACCCAGTTGGGCCACGTCACCCGCCACCGCGACGGCAGCCAGGAGGGCGCGCTGGGCATCTGCCGCAAGAGCGCCAAGGCGCTGCTTGGCCCGATTTCCTACGACCGTGCCTTTGCCTGGTTCGACGGCAAGGAAAAGGGCGCGCGGATCCCGCTGGTGGTCAAGTCCAACCTGTCAAGCAACGTCCACCGCCGCACGCCGCTCGACCTGTTCATTCTGCCGGTGATCGAAAAGGGCCGCGTCGCCGCGCTTTCGGTCCATGCCGGGATCTGGACCAGCGCCGCGCTGGCCGCCGCACCGACCCAGGTGCCGCGGATGCGCTCGCAGCTGGCCGATCTGGCCAAACGCTTCGGGTTTTCGCCGCAGGGCCATGCCGGCAAGGCGCTGGTTCACGCGCTCACCGCTTTGCCGCACGATGTGCTAACCTGCTTTTCGGACGCCGATATCGAGCGCATCGCCACCACCACGATGAGCCTGACCGACCGGCCCCGGCCCAAGCTGTCGCTGATCCCGGCGCCGCTGATGCGGCACCTGTTCGCTTTCGTCTGGGTCCCGCGCGACATCATGTCGACCGGCACCCGGTTGCAGGTCCAGGCAGAGCTGGTGGAGGCCTGCGGCGCCCCGGTGCTTGACTGGAGCACCGAGATCGAAGGCAACCTGGCGCTGATGCGCTTCGTGCTCGATCTGCCAGAGATCGCCAAAATCCCCGATGAGGCGCTGCTCGACGCGCGGTTCCAGGCGATGCTGCGCGGCTGGGCCGATGCGGTGGAGGGCGAGCTTGCCGCCAGCGAAGACCCGTCGCGCGCGGCGGCAATCGCGATGCGGTATGCCGAAGCCTTTCCGCTGGCCTACCGCAGCGAATACGGCGCCGCCGAAGCCGCGCTGGATATCGCGCGGTTGCGCCGGATCGCCGGGGAAGGCGAAGAGGGTCCGCGCCGCGGTGCCCGGCTGCACGGCATGCCCGGCGACGGCGAAGGCACGCTGCGGCTCAAACTCTATCAGCGCTGCGGCGCACTGGCGCTGTCCGATACGGTACCGGCGCTGGAAAACTTCGGCTTCCGGGTAATCGAGGATCTGCCGACCGACCTCGATGAAGGTCGGCTCGGGATGATCCACGATTTCCAGCTGGCCCTGCCTGCGGGGCTGGACGGGGCCGCGCTGCGGGCTCAGGCGGCAACGGTCGAACAGGCGATCGCCGATGTGCTGAATGGCGCCGCCGAAGACGATCCCTTCAACCGCCTGATCACCGCCGTGGGGCTGAGTGCCGGTGAAGCGGACTGGCTGCGTGCCTGGTACCGGTATCTGCGTCAGGCCGGGCTCAACTTCTCCATTCCCACGGTGGTTGATGCCCTGCAGAACGCGCCAGTGGTGACGCGCGGCCTGATCGCCCTGTTCACCGCCCGCCACGACCCGGCCTTCAAGGGCGAGCGCACCAAGGCCGAAGCCGCTGCGCAGGACAAGATCCAGAGCGGTCTGGCCCAGGTTTCCGCGATCAACGACGACCGTCTGCTGCGCCAGTACCGCGCCGTGGTCGAAGCGATGCTGCGAACCAACGCCTTTGCCCCGGCCGCTGCCGAAGCCCTGGCCTTCAAGCTCGACTCGGCGCTGATTCCCGGCCTGCCGAAGCCGTTGCCCTGGCGCGAGATCTTCGTCTATTCGCGCCGGGTCGAAGGGATCCACCTGCGCGCCGGACCGGTGGCGCGCGGCGGGCTGCGCTGGTCCGACCGGCGCGACGATTTCCGCACCGAAGTGCTCGGGCTGATGAAAGCCCAGCGCGTCAAGAACGCGGTAATCGTCCCCACCGGGGCCAAGGGCGGGTTCTATCCCAAACAGCTCCCCGATCCGCGCAGCGACCGCGACGGCTGGCTGGTCGAGGGCAAGGAAAGCTACAAGGTCTTCATCCGCACCCTGCTGTCGATCACCGACAACATCGTCGGCGGCAAGGTGGTCCATCCCAAGGCGGTGACGATCCGCGACGGCGAGGATCCCTATTTCGTCGTGGCCGCCGACAAGGGTACCGCCACCTTTTCCGACACCGCCAACGCCTTGGCCGACGAACGCTATTTCTGGCTGGACGATGCCTTCGCCAGCGGCGGCTCGAAGGGCTATGATCACAAAGCGATGGGCATCACCGCCAAGGGCGCCTGGCTTTCGGTCCAACGCCATTTCCTGGAAATGGGCGTCGACGTGCAGAAGGACCCGGTGCGCGTAGCGGGCTGCGGCGACATGTCGGGCGACGTCTTCGGCAACGGCATGCTGCTGAGCCGCGCGATCAAGCTGGTTGCCGCCTTCGATCACCGCCACGTGTTCCTGGACCCCAACCCCGATCCGGCGAAGAGCTGGGCCGAACGGGCCCGCATGTTCGCCCTGCCCCGCTCAAGCTGGGAAGACTATGACAAGAAGCTGATTTCCAAGGGCGGCGGCGTCTTCGCGCGCACGCTCAAGGACATTCCGCTGAGCAAGGAAGTCCGCGCACTGCTGGGGGTTGAGGCCGAAAGCCTCGATCCCGACAGTCTGATCACCGCAATCCTCAAGGCCGAGATCGACCTGCTGTGGTTCGGCGGTATCGGCACCTACGTGAAGGCATCGGTTGAGAACAACGTCCAGGTCGGCGATCCCGCCAACGACGCACTGCGGATCGACGGCCAGGACCTGCGCGCCAAAGTGATCGGCGAGGGCGCCAATCTGGGCTGCACCCAGGCCGGCCGGATCGAATTCGCACTGGCGGGCAATGCTGGCCTCGGCGGCCGGATCAACACCGATTTCATCGACAATTCGGCCGGAGTCGATTGCAGCGACAACGAGGTCAATATCAAGATCGCGCTGGCCGGTGCCAAGCGTGCCGGACGGCTTAGCGAGCCCGCCCGGGTCAAGCTGCTCGAATCGATGACCGCCGAAGTTGCGGAGATCGTGCTGGAGGATAACCGGCTGCAGGCGCTGGCCCTGTCGATTGCCCAGGCTGGCGGGGCGACTGCCACTGCCTCGCAGCTGCGTCTGATCGAAACGCTCGAGGCTGCCGGTCAGCTTGACCGCAAGACCGAAGGTCTGGCCGAAAGCGACGCGTTGACCCGCCGCGCCAGCGACGGACAGGGCCTGACCCGGCCCGAACTGGCCGTGCTGCTGTCCAGCGCCAAGCTGGAATTGCAGGAAGCACTGGAACACTCGAACGTGGTCGACGATCCGGGGCTGAATGACGAACTCATCGCCAAGTTCCCCGAACCGATGCGCGTCAAGTTCAAGCGCGACATCCTCGACCACCGCCTGCGCCGCGAGATCATTGCCACCCGGCTGTGCAACCGGATCATCAACCGGCTGGGCCTGATCCATCCCTTCGAACTGGCCGAAGAGGAAGGCGCGACACTGGCCCAGGTTACCGCGGCTTTTGTCGCGGTTGAGCGGCTGCTGGGGATGGACGCGGTCTGGCGCGCGGTGGAAACCGCCGCCATGCCCGAAGGCGCGCGGATCCTGCTGTTTGACAGAGCCGCAGCGGCGATGACCGACCACATGGCCGACATGCTGCGCGCTGGCGGCGGTTCGACCCAACCGTCGCGGCTGGTTGCCGAACTGGGTGCGGGCGTGAAGGCGCTGTGCGACGATTCGCGCAGCCTGCTCGCCGCAGAGGCCCAGGCCCAATCGGCGCGGATGCGCGGCGAGCTGGCCGCCGCCGGAGCACCCGAAGCCGAAGCGGCGATGGTTGCGCAGCTGTTCGATCTTGACGGCACGATCGGCCTTGCCCGGCTGGCCCGTGACAGCGGCGTCCCGGCGCGCGCCATCACCCAGGCCTTCACCGGTCTCGGCGCGCGGCTCGGGCTTGACTGGGCGCAGATGACCGCCGCACGGATGAGCCCGTCGGACCCGTGGGAGCGCCTGCTGGTCAACGGCCTGGCCCGCGATTTTCAGCAGATGCGGCTGGAATTCCTGCACCGGGCCATGGGCCGCAAAGGCGATCCGGTCGGCGCGGTCGAGCAGTGGGCCGAAGGGCAGGGTGCCGCAATCCGCCAGTTCAAGCTGGTGGTGGCGCGCGCCCAGGCAGCGGTGCCGGTGGCGCCCGCGATGCTGGCCCAGATCGCCAGCCAGGCGCGCAATCTGCTGGGGCGGTAAAGAACAGGGGGTTCGCGCAGAGCCCGCAGAGAAGAAAGTAGAGGCGCAGAGAGGATGGATTGAGCCGAAGGCTCGCCTCATTCTCTCGGCCGTTCCGGTAAACACCAAGGTCATGGGTCTTGCGGCTTCGCCGCTAGCGCGGCCCCTCTGCGCCTCCTCTTCTTCTCTGCGCCTCTGCGTGAACCAACTCCTCGATCGCCCAACGCGCAGCTTCAGCGATCACCGGATCGGGATCGGCCAAGTGCAGCTCGACAATCGGCAGCAGCGTCCTGTCCCCGCTGTTCCCCGCCGCGTAGAGGCAGTTGCGGACCATCCGGTTGCGGCCGATCCGCTTGATCGGCGATCCCGCGAACAGTCTGCGAAAACCGGCGTCATCAAGTGCCAGCAGCTCGGCCAGGCGCGGTGCGGCCAGTTCGGCGCGCGGCAGGAAGGCCTTCATCCGCTGCGCCGCATCGGCGAACTTGTTCCACGGGCAGACCGCCAGACAATCGTCGCAGCCATAGATCCGGCCGCCCAGCGCCTTGCGGAATTCGTGCGGCAACGGGCCTTTGTGCTCGATCGTCAGGTACGAAATGCAGCGCCGCGCATCGACCACGTAGGGCTGCGGGAACGCCCCTGTCGGACAGGCATCCTGGCAGGCCGTGCAGGATCCGCAGCGGTCCTCGCCCGGCGCATCGGGGGCGAGCTCCAGCGTGGTGTAGATGGCCCCCAGGAACAGCCACGAGCCGTGCGCCCGGCTGACCAGGTTCGAATGCTTGCCCTGCCAGCCGAGGCCTGCCGCCTGGCCCAGCGGTTTTTCCATCACCGGGGCGGTGTCGACGAAGACCTTGACGCCGATGTGCCCCAGTCCGCGCCGCGCCGCCGCGTCGACCAGCCAGCGGGCCAGCGCCTTCAGCGCCTTCTTGACGGTATCGTGGTAGTCGGCGCCCTGGGCATAGACCGAGATCTGTCCCCGGTCCGGCTGACCGGCCAGCGCCAGCGGATCGCCCTCTGGCGCATAGCTCATCCCCAGCGCGATCACGCTGCGGGTCTCTGCCCACAGCGCTTGCGGACTGCGGCGGTGATGGGCGCGCTCCGCCATCCAGGCCATGTCGCCGTGCATCTCCGCGTCCAGCCAGCGCTCCAGCCGCGCGGCGCGCTCGGCATCCTCTGCCGCCGGGGCGATCCCGCAGGCGACAAACCCCAACCGCCGGGCTTCGGCCGCGAGATCATGCTTGAGATCTGCACTTTGCACCGCGTTAACCAAACTTCCTGTTGCTCCTGTTCACACGCTCTCCATAGTAGGCCGGAGCGATGAAGCTAGGGGAAGGACCGATGGGGAGCAACGCGGGCGCTGCGGCAGCGCAGCCGCTCGCGATTGAAGCGCGCGGACTGGTCAAGCGGTTCGACGGGTTCACAGCGGTCGACGGGGTCGATCTGTCGGTGCCCGAAGGCGCGATCTATGGCGTGCTGGGCCCCAACGGCGCCGGCAAGACCACGACGCTGCGGATGCTGCTGGGGATCATCGATCCCGACGCCGGGCTGCGCCGGGTGCTGGGCCATGACCGCCCGCACGAGGTGGCCCACACCATCGGGTACCTGCCCGAGGAGCGCGGGCTCTACCCGTCGATGAAGGCCTATGATGCGATTGCCTTTCTGGGCGCGCTGCGCGGGTTGCCGCTGGCCGAAGGGCGGCGGCGCGGCAAGGCACTGCTCGAGGAGCATGGCTTGGGCTATGCGATCGACCGGCAGATCCGCCAGCTGTCCAAGGGCATGGCGCAGCAGGTCCAGCTGCTCGGCACCCTGGTGCACGAACCGCGGCTGGTGGTGTTTGACGAACCGTTTTCCGGGCTCGATGCGCTCAACCAGGGCAAGCTCGAAAAGATGATCCGCGCGCTCGCCGCCAAGGGAACCACGGTTATCTTTTCCACCCACGTTATCGCCCATGCCGAACGGCTGTGCGACGAAGTGGCGATCATCGCCGGGGGCAAGGTCCCCTTTGCCGGGCCGGTCGACGTCGCGCGCGACCGGATCCGTCCGCAGGTGCGGCTGGAAACCCGCAGCAGCGACGGGGCGTGGCGCGCGGCGCTGCCCGCCGATGCCCGCCTTGAGGGCGCGTTCTGGCACTTCTCGCTGCCCGAAAGTGGGATCGAGCCATTGCTGCGCGCGCTGATCGAAGGGCAGGCCGGGATCCTTTCGCTGTCGATCGAACGCGCCGGGCTGCACGACGCCTTTGTCGCGATCGCCGGCGAGGCAGCCGCGCGCGCGCTGGAAGCGGACAAGGGCGAGGAGGCCGGACGATGAACAGCTCCCCTACCGGCGGACGCCTGTCCACCCTGGCCGCCGCCTATGTGATCGCCCGGCGCGATTTCGTGGCGATCCTGTTTTCGCGCAGCTTCCTTTTCTTTCTGCTCGGGCCGCTGTTCCCGATCCTGGTCGCCGGCCTGGCCGGCGGGATCGGCCAACAGGTGCGCCAGAATATCGACCGACCGCAGCTGGGCATCGCCATGACCGCCGCCGACATTGCGGCGATGACCCGCGCTCGCGACGATCTGGCCGCGCGGTTGGGGCAGGCCGTGCCCGAACTCGTGACGGTGAAGGCCCTCGCCCCGGGTGAAGCCTTCGATCCCGCTGCGGCAATGAAAGGCGCCCACACCAATCTGGCGGCGCTGCTTTCGGGCAGCCCGGCGAGCCCCGTGCTGACCGGCCCGGCCGACCGGATTACCCAGTGGCAGGGTCTTGTCGAAATGATGGCTGCCCAGTCGGCAAGCGATTCGCCGCGCATCTATCCCTCGGTGCAATCGGCCACGCTTGCGACCAGCAGGGCCGATCAGACCCAGGGCCGGGTGCTGACCGCGCAGCTGGGGCAGACCGTGCTGTTCCTGCTGACCATGCTGCTGGCCGGAATGGTGCTGTCCAACCTGGTCGAGGAAAAGGGCAACAAGATCATCGAAGTGCTGGCCGCAGCGATCCCGATGGACGCGGTGTTCCTGGGCAAGTTGTTCGCGATGCTGGCAGTCAGCTGGGTCGGCATCACGGTCTGGGGCCTGGCCGGGGGCGCGGTGTGGTTTGCCGCCGGGCATTCGCTGAACGATTTTCCGGTGCCGGCGGTGGGCTGGCCCACGTTTCTGGCGCTCGGCGTGATCTACTTCTCGCTGGGCTATCTGCTGCTGGGCTCGCTGTTTCTGGCGATCGGTTCGATGGCCTCGACCGTGCGCGAGGTGCAGACCCTGTCGATGCCGGTGACGATGCTTCAGCTGCTGAACTTCTTCTTCGCCAGCTATGCAATGTCGCGTCCGGGCAGCACGGTCGAGCTGGCGGCAGCGATTGTCCCGTTCAGCTCGCCCTTCACCATGCTGGCCCACGCCGCCCAGGACGCCCGGCTGTGGCCGCAGGCAGCCGCGATCGTCTGGCAACTCGTCTGCGTGGCACTGTTCGTGCGGATGGGCGCGGCGCTGTTCCGCAAACGGGTGATGAAGAGCGGGCCGGCGCGCGGCGGCCAGCGGCGCGGCCTGATCGCACGCGCCCTGACGCGCAGCTGACACGCCGGGGCGGCGTACTCCAGTCCCACTATTGACTCTCTGGTAAGTTCGGCGGGATAAGTCCTTTCGGGCAACGTATCGCTGCGGCGACGCGCCAGAGAGGACAACCATGGCCACCCAACCGATCGCTCCGGACCAGACCTTCACCTACCGCCGCTCGCCGACCGCGACCGAGGCTTTCGAGGGCTGGCTGAAGGAACATGGGCAGGAATTGCCCAAGCACACCGAAAAGTGGGACGTCAGCCGCAGCGACATCTATGTCGAAGACCGCTGGCAACCGATCTTTGCCGAGATGCGCCGCGAGGCCCCGGTCAACAAGGTCACCGAAAGCCCTTATGGGGCATACTGGAACGTCACCACGGTCAAGGCGATCCAGCACGTCGAATCGCTGCCCGAGCTGTTTTCCTCGTCATGGGACCGGGGCGGCATCACCATTGGCGACCCGCCGGTGGATATCGATCCGGCCGTGCTGGCTGAACGCCGCCTGCCGATGTTCATCGCGATGGACCGGCCCGAACACACCGGCCAGCGCCGCACGGTCGCTCCGGCCTTCACTCCCGGCGAGATCGACAAGATGGCCGCAGAGGTGCGCGCCCGCACCGCCGCAACGCTCGACACGCTGCCCTTCGGCGAGCAGTTCGACTGGGTCGACAAGGTGTCGATCGAGCTGACCACCGGCATGCTGGCAATCCTGTTCGGCTTCCCGTGGGAAGACCGCCGCCTGCTGACCTTCTGGTCGGATTGGGCCGGGGATCTCGAGCTGGGTCTGGCCCGGGGGCTGGAGGACCTGCGCTTCGAAGTCCTGAGCGAAATGGCGCAGTACTTTTCCAAGCTGTGGGCCGAGCGGATGGGTGCCCCTCCCAGCCGCGACCTGATCTCGATGATGATCCATTCGGACGCTATGAACCACATGAGCCCGCAGGAATTCATGGGCAATCTGGTGCTGCTGATCGTCGGCGGCAACGACACCACACGCAACACCATGTCGGGCATCGTCCACGCGCTCGACGCGTTTCCCGATCAGCGCGACCTGTTCGAAAAGGACACCTCGGTGATCCCCAACGGGGTGCAGGAATGCATCCGCTACATGACCCCCCTGGCCCACATGCGCCGCACCGCCACCGCCGACGCCGACCTGTTCGGCCAGCAGGTGAAAGCCGGAGACAAGCTGGCGCTGTGGTACATTTCAGCCAACCGGGATGAGACCGTGTTCGACAATCCGGACAAGCTGATCCTGAACCGCGAAAACGCGCGCCGCCACATGTCGTTCGGCTATGGCATTCACCGCTGCGTCGGGGCGCGGCTGGCCGAATTGCAGCTCAAGATCCTGATGGAGGAAATGCACAAGCGGCGGATGCGGGTGCATGTCACCGGCGAGGTGCAGCGGGTGCGGGCCAATTTCGTGCACGGGTTTCGCAAGCTCGAAACCACGATCGAAAAGTTCTAGACTCTAGCGCAGCTTCCAGACCTGAAGCCGGCTTTCGCGCGGCATGAGGACGGGTTCCAGCCAGTCTGGCGCCTGCCCTTTGGACAGCTGTGCGGCAAAGCCGCTGGGCCGGATCGAGCGGTAGAAATCGACCTCGCTGGTATCGGCATAGAGCACCACGTAGCGCACACCGTGCTTCGCCATTATGTGCCGCGCCACCGGCGGATCGACCAGGAAAGCGGTCATCACATCGTGCATCGCTGCCGCGCCGCGATGATGGCCGGTGGCGACAACGCTGTGGGGCGTGTGCAGCAGCAACAGTGGCCCTTCGTCGAGCGGAGCAAGAATAGTGCCGCTGGGCAATTGTGACAGTGCGGCAGCGGCCAGCGGCAGATCGCGGTTGATGTCGCCCGCCGCAAAACCGGATTCAGGCGTGGCGGCGGCCTGCGCCGAAGGGGCGACCAGCAGCTGCACGCCATAGACCGGAAGCGCGGGCATTACAGCGGCCAGCAGCAGTGCCGCCTGCGCCAGTTTCGGGCCGGCACCTTTCAGATGCTCAAGCCGGCGCACCTGCTCGCGCACCAGCCAGGCCAGCGGCACGACTGCCATGGCAATGCAGAACGCCATCGAGCGCAGCACCACGGCCCCCAGCAGGAAACTGCCGGCAATCAGCAAGGCATAGTCACACCACAGTCGCCGGGCATCGCCCATCCGCGCCTGACACAACCGCACCGCAGCATAAAGACCGACCAGCGGCGGTACAATCCACTGGGCCATCGCCGGCGCCTGAAGCCGCCAGACCGGCAAACCTTCGAGCACGTTGTCGTGCCACAGCGATTGCAGCAGCGGATCGAGCGCGGCAAACGGCCCGGCGCGGCACTGTGGCGCCACGGCCAGAATCGTCACCACCGCCGCCAGCCCGCTCAGTGCGAGCCCACTGCCGATCGCGATACGGCAGCGCCCGGCCAGCTTGGCCACCGCCAGCGTACCCAGCGCCATCGTTCCCAGCGCGGCCAGATAGACCGGGGACACGGCGTCGCAATAGTTGGTCACATCGGGGCCGCGCGACAGCGCGAAAGCGGCCAGCGAGGCGGAAAACAGCGCAGCGATGAAGTATTGGTAGCGCACGCCCGCAGACGGACAGCGGATCCAGGAAAAGGCCAGCACCGCACCGAACAGCGCGGCGACCGGCAGCAGCTCCAGGCTGATTGCCATGCCCAGCGCCAGCGCAATACCGGCGAGAGTCCCGCCCTTGCGCGGGTCGCTGGAAACGAAACCCACCAGCGCCAGCACTACCGATGCGATCTGCCAGCCGTGGTGATCGACCCGGGTCGGCAGAACCTGGGTGGCAATCGGAAAGGAGGTAGCGGCGAGGATCGCGGCATAGCCGATCAGGCCCGCCCCAAACTGGCGGCGGACGATCCAGGCGAGTCCGAGCAGGATCAGTCCAAAGGTCACTGCGGGCACGACCACGCTCGCCGCCTGTTCGGCGAGCGCCGTGCCCAGCAGCGGGCGCAGCATGAGCTCCACCGCCGCGATCGGCAAATCGACCAGCCGTGACCAGTGCATCACCACCCCGCCTGCGGGGTCGGCCCGGTACTGATGCAGATCGAACCAGCCTTGCCCGGCCAGCAGATCCCGGACCTGTACGAGGCGGAGGGTATCGTCGGGATCGGCCTGGCGCAGACTTGCGATGAACGGCCAGCGGTAGAGCGCGAACAGGGCGGTAAACGCCAGCCACAGCGGCACCACGTGGCGCAGCAGGAAGCCGCGATCGGCCGGACTGTCTGTCAGGCCGGACCCGGTCATGCCTGCAACCGGGAGCGGAAGATCACCGTTTTGCGCAGCAGCCAGGTGACGGTGAAGCTTACGGCGATCGCGGCCAGCTTGGCCAGCCGCGGATCAAGGCCCAGCCCGGTACCGCCAGCCACCACCATTGCGGTCAGCGCCAGGCCGAGCAGCGCCGAGCCGACGAACAGCGCCTTTTGCCGGGTCCGTTCGGGCCCGCGCGCGGCAACGCCGTCGGCAAAAACCGCGCGGCTCGAGAGCAGCCAGTGCGCGACGATCCCCAGCGAATAGCCCAGCGTCGCGGCCAGCGCGGCGCCGGTACCAAGCTGCAGCAGCACCAGAAAGGTACCCATGTCCACGCCCAGCGCCAAAGCGCTGGCGATCAGGTAGCGCAGCAAGAGGATGTCGGCGGCACGGCGCAGCATGGCAGGTCGCCCGATCAGGCCGCGTCGCGCGATTTTTCAGCGGAGATCCGCCCAGGCACCTCGCGTACCGAGGCCAGCGCAGCGGCCTGATCCTCGCTCACCGCGCGGCGCTCGGTCCGCAGGACGCGTTCGGCGCCTTCGTCCCCGGCTTCGTGGTATTCGGCATCTTCGTTGACGCACCACACATCGTAGACGCGCTCGCCGGCAAGAATGTTCTCAACCGTCAGCATCGCGGTCATCATCGCGTGATCCTGATTGTTGTAGCGGTGCATCCCGTTGCGCCCGACCAGATGGAGCGAAGGGTGCGCGGCTTCGAGTTCGGTGCGCATCGCCGCAACGTGAGCAGCGTAATCCTCGTCGTAGACCGGATAGGCCTTTTCCTGACGAACCACTGCCCCGCCGATCACCTGCTCCGCAGAAACCAGGCCAAGGATCGCCAGTTCGCGGGCGGCAAGATCGATGAGATCCTGATCGGCCATCGACCACAACCCGTCGCCTTCGAAGCAGAAATATTCGAGCCCGACGCACGCGACGCTATCGTCGGGCACCATTTCGGGCGACCACGAACGAAAGTTCTGGATCCGGCCAACCTTGACCTTGCTGTCGTGGATGTAGATCCAGTTGTCGGGGAACAGATCGTCGGAGCGGATCTTGAGCGCCACGGTCAGGAAGTCGCGATACCGCAGTTCCTTGGCGTTGAGGCTGGTGGCAGGCAGCGGATGCAGCCGCGCCGCCAGTTCGCGCATCGGCGCCGAGCTGATCGCATGACGGGCGGTGATGACCCGTTCGCTATCCGCGCCATTGGTGGTCATACGCCAGCCGCCCTGGCCGTCGCTGGCCAGCTGCTTGAGCGACTGGCCCATCAGCACTTCGCCCTTGCCGGTGGCGTGAATCTTGTCGCGCGCGGCATCCCACATCATCCCCGGGCCAAGCCGGGGATAGCGGAAGGTTTCGAGCAGGGTCTTGGTCTGCATCCCGTCATTCGGGCGCTTGTTGAGGCCGAGGCTGCGTTTGAGGCCATCGACCACGGCACTCCACAGTGAAAGGCCCTTGATCCGCTGGGCCGCCCAGTCGGCGCTCATCTCGTCGCAGGGCATGCCCCAGACCTTCTCGGTATAGGTCTTGAAGAAGATCGAATAGAGCTTGTGGCCGAACTGGTTCACCGTCCAGTCCTCGAAGCTCTTAACCGCCGTGTTGGGAAACGCCTTGGCTTTGGCAAAACTGACCATGCACAGTGTGGAACGCACGATCCCCAGGTTCCACAGCGCCTCGAAGGCGCGCAGCGGATAGGAATAGAATTTGCCCTCGTAATAGATCCGGCTCATCCGCGGGCGCTGGATGAAATCGTCAGGCAGAATCTCGTTCCACAGGTCGACCACCTGTTGGCTCTTGGAAAAGAACCGGTGTCCGCCGATGTCGAAGCGGTATCCCTCGTGCTCCACGGTGCGGCTGATCCCGCCGACGTAGTGTTCGTCCTTCTCGATGATCGCCACCGACAGCCCGGCCTTGGTCAGCAGGTAACCGGCGGTCAAGCCCGCAGGCCCGGCGCCGATGATCGCCACGTCAACCTGAGCCGCATGCTGCGCGGCCCGTTTGGCCGAGCCGGAAAGAGTAGTAACCACGCAAATGCCCCCGTCTGGATGTCGGGGGCAGGAGTGAAGGAAATTGGCTAATCACTGGTTAACGGCATGGGAATTTCGCGCGTCTGCGCTGGGCGGCTGGTCGGCTTCACCCAGTTGCAGGGCGGCAACCCGCCGAGCCAGATCGTCAAACCGAAAGCTTTCCTGAAAGACCAGTCCGTGGGCGCTTTCGCGCCGCCAGCGGACCCTGCCGTGCAATACCGGCAGCCCGGCGCATTCCAGCCGTACCGGCTGGCCCAGCGGAATTTGCGCGTCGAGTTCGACCAGCGCCCCATGCTGCGACAGGTCGCACAGCAGCGCAGGATAGGTCACCGCGTCCGATTCCAGCTGCACCGGCAGTGCCATTTGCAACCGGATGGTGCGTTTGGGAAACGACCCGGTTTCGCTGAGCAGCGCGTGAATGTCGATCGGCCCTTCGGCAAAGCGGAATCCGGCATCGACCCCGCGCTGCCAGACGCGTTCCAAACGGTAGCGTTCGCCGCTGGCCAGTTCGAGCTCGTAATCCGGGCATTCGGGCAGCGGGTGAAACAGCCGCGCCTTGACCCCGCTGGCCGAGGCATCGCGCAGCACGCACAGGAACTGCCCGGCCTCGCAAGCCAGCTTGCCCGCCCGCAGGATCAGCGTGAAACGCGCGGCCGCACGCTGTTCGCGCCGTCTGCCTGAAGGGGTGGTGCAAGATCCGGCCATGGCCCAGAGCTAAACCGGCATGGCTAAGAGCAGGCCAAGCATGGCATCAGGAAAAATACCGATGGTGCGGACGGTGGGACTCGAACCCACACGAGCAAGGCTCAGGGGATTTTAAGTCCCCGGCGTCTACCATTCCGCCACGTCCGCGTTTCCTGCTTTGTGCGCCTTGGACCTCCGTCCAAGGCTTTGCAACACCGGCCCGCTCCCCCGGCCCGACCACCCATAGGGTACCATAAACGGGTGGTCGGGCCGGGGGAGCGGGCCGGTGTTGCAAAGGGAAGGCCGGATGGCCTTCCCGCACCAAGCCTAATCAGAGTTCAGCTTGGCGCGCATTTCCTTGCCGGGCTTGAAGTAGGGAACGCGCTTGCCCGGCACGTCGACGCTTTCGCCGGTGCGGGGGTTGCGGCCCTTGCGGGCATCGCGGGCGCGGGTCGAGAAGGCGCCGAAGCCGCGCAGTTCCACCCGGCCGCCTTTGGCCAGTCGCTGGGCGATCTCGTCAAAGAATACGTTCACCACTTTTTCGATTTCTTCGGTGCGCAAGCCGGGGTTTTCCCGGGCCAGCGCCTGCAGCAATTCGGATCTGATCATCGCACGCCTTCCGCAAGCCCGTATCGGGCCTGTTAGAATGTTCTTGTCATAACGCGCGGCACAGCTTTCGACCCGGTGCAAGCGGCACTGCGAGTGCGTCTCTGCCAGAGAGGCGCCCTTCGCGCAACAACCAAAAAGTTGCGATCAGGAACCTTCGGCCAACAAATCCGCAGCCGAGAGTCCGAGCCGGTCCATCCGCCGGCGGATCGCCGGCCATTCGCCGGCCAGGAAAAGTTCGCGCTCGCTCCGGCGGAGACGGTCTGATGCCCCGCGGGCAACAAACATGCCGACCCCGCGCTGCACCTCGACCAGTCCATCAAGCTGGAGCTGCTGATAGGCCTTGGCCACGGTCAGCGGATTGGCCCCCTGATCGGCGGCAAAGACGCGGACCGAGGGCAACATTGCCCCTTCGGGATAGGTGCCATCGATGATCGCCGCAGCGATCAGGTCGCGCAGCTTGAGATAGACGGGTTTGCCGGTGGGAGCCATAGTGCATCAGTGCCATAATACAGCGTGGCAGGCAAGGAAAAACACGTTTCACAGCCGCGCAACATTGTGCTTCCCACCGGCGATTTCCCCGCTAATCTCCGCGCCATTCGTCCAGCCGCGCGGGTGGCGCGGGGCGGGTCAACGATCCGCACTGGAAGTGCCAGAGACTA
>JABFRE010000090.1 GCA_013141325.1 Novosphingobium sp. | reverse complement strand
GGATAAGCTCTCGGTGGTCTTCGCCACGGCCAAGGGCAGCGTACGCCGCAACAGCATGGATGCCTTCGCCAACGTTCCCAGCAATGGCAAGTTCGCCATGCGGTTCGAGGATGACAGCGCCGACCGGTTGATCGGCGTGGCCTTGCTCGAGGCAAGCGACGATGTGCTGCTGGCAACCCGCGCGGGCAAGGCGATCCGCTTTGCCGGGGACGAGGTGCGCGAATTCCAGAGCCGCACCTCCACCGGTGTGCGCGGCATGACGCTGAAGGGCGACGACGAGGTTATCAGCCTGTCGATCCTCCACCGCGTCGGCACCAGCAGCGAAGAGCGCGAGGAATACGTCAAGTACGCGCCGTGGAAGGGCGAGAAGGAGGGCGAACCCTCGCTTTCCGCCGAGCGGATGACCGAATTGCACGAGCGTGAGCAGTTCATCCTGACGGTCTGTGCCAACGGCTATGGCAAGATGAGCTCGGCCTACGAATACCGCCGCACCGGACGCGGCGGCCAAGGCATCACCAATATCGACAACATTGCCCGCAACGGTCCGGTTGTCGCCAGCTTCCCGGCCACCCAGGCCGATCAGCTGATGCTGGTGACCGACCAGGCAAAGTTGATCCGCCTGCCGCTGGAAAGCCTGCGGGTGATCGGCCGCGGCAGCGCCGGGGTGCGGCTGTTCAACGTCGCCGATCAGGAGCACGTGGTCAGCGCGGTCCGGCTCGCCGAGACCGAAGGTGAGGATGTGGACGGGGAGGACGGCGCCGACGAGGTCGAAGGCGGCGAAGCACCGACGACCGAATGAGCGACCGTCCGGCCCACGCCTGGAAGGTCCTCACCCGGCCGCAGCTGGACCAGTTGCTGGGTGATGGCTTATTCAACGGTGCGCCGGTCGATCTGGCTGACGGCTACATCCATATGTCCACCGACGACCAGCTGCAAGGAACGTTCGACAAGCATTTCGCCGGGCAGGACGATCTGGTCCTCGCCCGGATCGATCTAACCGCGCTGCGCGATCCGGTGCGCTGGGAGGTATCGCGCGGCGGCGCGCTGTTCCCGCATCTCTATGGGCCGCTGCCGCTCAGCGCGGTAAGCGCGCATGGCCCGGTGGAACGGCGCGCGGACGGAACGATCATCCTGCCGGTCTAACCCGTCGGCGGTTCAGCTCACCAACCACCCCGGTGCAGATCAGGAACTGGCCGAAATAATACAACGGCCAGATCAGCAGGTCGGGCAGCGGGCTACCCGCCAGCGGGCCGAGCCGCGCGAAAATCAGCAGGTCCGATGCCACGAACATCACAGCGCCGATCCCCACCTGATAGCGCGGGAACGAGCTGGTCCATGCCGTTGCGGCCATCCCGGCCAGTCCAGCGGAGTAGAGCGCGATTCCCGGCGCAGCGGACCGGTCGCTTGGCAGCAGGAACGCGATCAGCGGAATGGCGATCAGCAACGCCCCAGCCAGCGCTTTCTGGCTGAGCGCCAGTGCCGGGCGGCGGTGGCGCAGATAGAGGTGGATCGCGATCAGGTGGCCAATCAGGAAAGCGACGGCACCGGCCTCCAGTGCCAGCTCGATCAATACGTCGCCCAGCGCACCAAAGCCCATCACCGCGGCGATCTGGCGCGAATCCGCGCCCTTGTGGCGGCTGAGTGCATAGACCGCGAGCAGGGCAACCCCGGCCCCCTTCCACGCCATCTGATAAAGCCCGGGAAGCTGGCTGTCTTTGACGAAGAAGAAGCTGATTCCGGCGATCAGGCTGGCCAGCAGCCAGGGACGTTTCTCGATTAGCGCACGTTTGGGCATGGTTCCTCCCCTGCTCTCGTGCTTGGCGTTGGAATTTCCTCCGCGCAAGGGCTAGGGGCCCTCAATCATGGAATACGACGTTCACATCATCGGCGGCGGGCTCGCCGGAAGCGAGGCGGCCTGGCAACTCGCGCGGCGTGGCGCGCGGGTGCGATTGTCCGAAATGCGCGGCGGCGGCGATAGTACCCCGGCGCACCAGGGGGCAGGCCTTGCCGAACTGGTTTGCTCCAACAGCTTCCGTTCGGACGACAGCGACAAGAACGCGGTCGGCCTGCTCCACCACGAAATGCGCGCGCTCGATTCGCTGGTGATGACCGCTGCCGCCGCAGCCCAAGTACCGGCGGGGTCAGCGCTGGCGGTCGACCGCGAGGTGTTCTCGGCCGAGGTCGAGGCGGCGCTGGCCGCCCTTCCCACCCTGACCGTGGTGCGCGAGCGGATCGATCGGCTGCCTTCCGCCGGACTGACCATCGTCGCCACCGGGCCGCTGACCGCCGCCGCACTGGCCGACAGTATCGGTACCGCGACCGGGGCAAGCAGTCTGGCCTTTTTCGATGCCATCGCCCCCATCGTCTACCGCGACAGCATCGACATGGACGTCTGCTGGATGGCCAGCCGCTGGGACAAGGGCGAGACCAAGGACTACATCAACTGCCCAATGAACCTTGAGCAGTACCGCGCATTCCACCAGGGACTGCTCGACGGTGACACGACCGAGTTTCGGGAATGGGAGGCAAGCACGCCCTATTTCGAAGGTTGCATGCCGATCGAAGTCATGGCGGCACGCGGGCTCGACACGTTGCGCTTCGGGCCGATGAAGCCGGTCGGGCTGGACAACCCGCACGATGCCACGCCGGAATTCCCCCAGGGACGCTGGCCGCACGCCGTCGTCCAGCTGCGCCAGGACAACAAGCTGGGGACGTTGTGGAACATGGTCGGTTTCCAGACGAAACTGAAGCACGCGGAGCAGGTTCGGCTGTTCCGGACCATCCCGGGGCTGGAAAACGCCGAATTCGCGCGGCTGGGCGGGCTGCACCGCAACACATTCCTCAACTCACCCCAACTGCTGGATCGGCAGCTTCGGCTCAAGTCGGCGCCGCACATCCGCTTTGCCGGGCAGATCACCGGCTGTGAGGGCTATGTCGAGAGCTCCGCTGTCGGCCTGATGGCCGGGATGATGGCCGCTGCAGAACTCGTCGGTCGCACCTGGACCGCACCGCCGCGCACGACCGCGCTGGGCGCACTGCTGGCCCACATAACCGGCGATGCAGAAGCCGAAAGCTATCAGCCGATGAATATCAATTTCGGCCTGTTCCCGCCGGTCGACCCGACGTCAAGAAAAAGCAGCGCAACGAAGCCTACACCCAGCGGGCCAAGATCGACCTTGCGGCGTGGCAAGGGCCAGCTAATTTCGATTGAAACCGCTTCCAATTCGAAAATCCGTCGAATCCTTACAATTTTCTGACGAAGATTGGGTTCATTGGCGTCTCACAGGGTCGCACCTTGAAAGGGAGATGATCAGATGAGGAAGCTTTTCGCAATTTCGACACTGGCAGCATGTGCGGTTGCCACCCCCGCCTTGGCCGAAGACGGGGATTGGACCGGACCCTACGCTGGGGTGTCGGTCGGCTATTCGGCCGCCAAATCGCGCACCGATGTGGCTCTGGGCGGCAACTGGAGCACGGAATCCGCTACGTTGCAAAGCCGCGTTGTCGGCGACTGGTCGGCCAACCAGTCGGCTGATCTGGGCGTCTATGGCGGGCAAATCGGCTACAATTACCAGACCAGCGGCAACCTGGTTGTGGGGGTTGAACTCGACGCCGCCGCGCTGTCCGGGCACAATGACCGCTCGTTCGTCTCAACCGGTGCGCCCAACTACACCTTCGGCAATCACATCGATCCCAAGGCGCTGTTCACTGCCCGCGCCAAGCTGGGCTTCGCGTCGGGCGACACGCTGTTCTATGCCCACGGCGGGTGGGCCGGCGTGAAGGCCACGATGAGCGCCGACGTCGTGTCCAGCGGCGGCTACACCAAGGAAGGCGTGATCGACAAGACAACCAGCGGCTGGGTGGCCGGCGCCGGGGTTGAACACCGGTTCGGCTCGAACATGTCGGCGCGGCTTGAATATTCCTACGTCGATCAGGGCAAGGAGGTCTATTCTTCGCTCTATCGCACCGGCAGCACCTTCGTGACCCCGGCTTACGGGGAAACCTTCACGCAGGACCTGCGGCTGCACGTGATCCGGCTGGGCGTGAACTTCCACTTCTGAGCCTCTGCCGTAACGCGAACAAGCGCCCGCCCGGTTCACGCCGGGCGGGCGGGTTCGCGATGCAGGTCAACACTTGCAGCCGGGGTGCTTTGACGGCTTGGGCTTGGTGGTGGCGAATTCCGGGCGGGTCAGCTGGGCGTCGCCGTTGGCATCGGCCTTCTTGAAGCGGTTGGCAGTGACGACCGACCATTCCTCGAAGCTCAGCAGATTGTTGTGATCGGCGTCCAGCTTGCGGAACGCCGCCACCCGCGGCGCCAACGCCTCGTTGCGGCTGATCAGGCTATCGCGGTTGCGATCGAGCCGGTTAAAGCGCTTTTCCTCGCGGGTGGCCTCGCTGGCCGCTGGCAAGGCGGCGCCGCGCATGCCCTCACCGTCTTCGCTCGGCAGTTCATCCAGAGCTGCGCCGGACTCGGCCGGTTCGGCCTCGGCCAGCGGAGCGGGCGGCGCAGCGGCTTCGGTCGCGGCGCGACCCTGCCACCAGAACAGCCCGGCTGCGGCCAGAAGCAGCGCCGATACCGCGCCAAGAACGATCCGGTTCATTCCGTTACTCTCCGTTACTTGGGTAACCAAATGGCAATAGCCTAAACGTTCAACAAACCAAGCCTGAGCGCAACAGCAAAGGCGCGCTTGTCCGCCAGCAGCGGCCGGCCATCGTGACGCCGACGGGCGAGCCCGTGCAGCACGACCAGCGCGCGCAGTGCCGGCGGGAGTACGGGGCGTCGCCAGTCCTGCCGGGCCGCCAGCGCGGTGGCCGCGCCGCGCTCGTCGGCTTGCGACAGGCGCGCGGCGAGATCGGCAAGCGCCCAGTTGCGCCCCGCACGCGCGATGTCATCCCCCTTCGCCCCTTCAGCGAAGCGCGCGCCGGCTGCCGCGAGCGTCATCGCGCGGGCCTGCGCCAGGGCACCGATAGCTTCGCTGCTGATCGGACCTTCGCCCAGCATGCCTTCCCAGGCATCGATCAGACCGATGGGAACCGCCGGGTCGGGCAGGTCCGCTGCGATCCTGGCCAGCAGCGGCTGTCCCGAGACCGGCCGCAATCCGCATTCGCTCACGTTCTCGCGCCACCAGGCCAGCTTTATCTGCACCAGCACCGGCTCACGCCCGGCCCGGACCACGCTCGCTAGTCGGGCATCGAGCGCCAGCACCGTAAGCAGCGCGCCGCGTGCCGGGCGCGCGCCGTAGGCCAGCGCAAGGCGCTGTTCGATCGGAAGCAGGTCCAGCAGAGCCTCGTCATTCATCGCCGTTGGGCTTAGCCGCGATCCCCATTCAGGGGAACCGCACAGCAGCCCTTTTGACAGCAATTTGGCCAGCCTATCTTAACCCGCCAAGCCAGCTGAAAAGCCGTCAAATCCTGCCTCCGCTTGCACCGGATATTGAAGCGCCGTTAACTAACCCTGTTTGTCACAGCCTTACCCCCGCGAGCTATGCTTGGCGTTTGGTTCAAACCAAGGGGCGCAAACCGGTAATGGCCAGCAGGCAAATCTCGACTGCAATCGCAGCGCTGCGCGCTGCCTTGCAGCGGCTTGTCCGGGACCGTGCCGGGAACACTCTGGCCCTGATTGCCGCATCGATCTTTCCGCTGCTGGCGATGATCGGCGGCGGGATCGACATGGGCCGCACCTATCTGTCGCAGAGCCGCCTACAACAGGCCTGCGACGCGGGGGTTCTGGCCGCGCGCAAGAAACTGGGCAGCGCGATCCCGGTGTCAATGCCGGCCGATGTGAAGACTGCGGGTGAGAAGTTCTTCAACATCAACTTCGCGGCCGGGGCCTATGGCACAACCAACCGCGCTTTCACGATGACCATGCAATCGGACCTGGCGATCACTGGCGAGGCCACCGTCGATGTCCCCACCACGATCATGCAGATCTTCGGCTATTCCGAAGTACCGGTCAAAATCCGCTGCGGGGCGCGGCTGAACTTCACCAACACCGATGTGATGATGGTGCTCGATACCACCGGATCGATGAACGATACCAACGCTGGCGATTCGTTGCCCAAGATCGACATCCTTCGGTCGGTGGTGAAATCGTTCTATGCCAAGCTGGAAGCCAGCCGCACCGCCAGCACCCGCATCCGTTACGGGTTTCTGCCCTATTCGACGAACGTCAACGTCGGCGGGCTGCTCAAGTCGGACTGGATGGTCGACGAGTGGACCTATCAAAGCCGAAAAAGCGCGCCGTTCGGGGCCCCGCAGCTGATCTGGTCGGATGCCTACGTAAGTGGAACCGCGGAATCGCTCACGTCGTCCTATGTCGCCACCTGCCCGGCCAACACCCTGCAATACACCACCATTTCAGGTGGCTACAATGCCGATGGAACCGGCAGCGGACGCGAGCAGATCGATGGGGTCTACTATTCCTGTTCGACCGACAGCGAAGGGCGTCTGGTTTCCTACCCGACGCGCTACACCGCCTTCGTGCGTGACTGGCAGGTGACTGAAACCAAGAACGCCTGGCTTTATCAACCGCAGAAAGTCGATGTAACCTGGACGAAGGGCACCGGCAGTGCCCCGCTGAAAATAGGCGCGGGGTCCAGCATCCCGGCCGATGGCACCCCCGATGCAGTGACCCCGCTATGGTCTGATTTCGACGGCTGCATCGAAGAACGCGATACCTACGAAATCGACGACTATGCCAACGTCGATCTGACCAAGGCGCTCGACCTCGATCTGGACCTGGTGCCCGACCCTTCGAAGCCGGGTACCCAGTGGCGGCCCTCACTTGCCGGTTTCATCTTCGATCGCGGAATCTGGTGGGACGGCTCGGGCACCTGGGAACAGAACCCGGTCAAGAATGCGGACACCTATCTGATGCCGCGCTGGGCGGGGCTGAGCGTTTGCCCAAGCCCGGGCCGGTATCTGGAGGCGCTGTCATCGACAGACCTCGACAGCTACATGGATTCGCTGGTTGCCGAAGGCAGCACCTACCATGACATTGGCATGATCTGGGGTGGGCGAATTCTGTCGCCGAACGGCATCTTCGCCGCAGAGAATGCCGACATCGGTGGGGTGCCCACCAGCCGTCACATGATTTTCCTGACCGACGGCGAAACCGCACCCTACGATCTGTCCTACGGCACCTACGGGGTCGAACCGCTCGACCAGCGCCGCTGGAACATCGACAAGCCCAAGGGCGGCCTGTCGCTGACCCAGGTGGTCGAAAAGCGCTTCGCGGTAGCCTGTGAGGAGGTCAAGAAGCGGAACATAACGGTCTGGGTGGTCAGCTTCGGGGTCGCGCTCAATCCGGTGATGCAGGACTGCGCCGGGCCGGGTCACGCCTTCGAGGCCAAAGACGCCGCCGCGCTGTCCGATACCTTCAGCAAGATCGCCGAGCAGCTGGGCGATCTGAGGATTTCGAAGTGATCGGCGCGTTCCGTCACCGGTTGCGAGCTGATCAGCGCGGCGCCACTCTGGTGGAATTCGCGCTGATCCTGCCGGCGCTGATGGTGCTGGTGCTCGGCATCTTCGATCTTAGCTACAACGTCTATACCAACGAGATGCTGCAGGGCGCGATCCAGCGCGGAGCGCGGGCTTCCACCCTGGAAGGCGCTGCTGCGCAACAGACGAACATCGACGATCTGGTGAAGGCCGAAGTTCACACCGTCGCCGCCAACGCCACCGTCACCTTCGCGCGCAAATCCTATGCCAGCTTTACCGCCGTCGGACGCCCCGAGGACTATAGCGACATCAACGCCAACGCCGTGTGCGACAACGGCGAGCCGTTCGAAGATGCCAACGGCAACGGTGCCTGGGACAAAGACCCCGGACAAGCCGGGTTCGGCGGCGCGCGCGATGCCGTGCTCTATACGGTTACCGTCACCTACCCGCGGCTGGTCCCGGTCGCTGCCGTGATCCCCGGCCAGAACGCCAATTTCACGCTTCAGAGCAGCACCGTGCTGCGCAACCAGCCGTTCGGGGTTCAGTCTGGCACTGCGGCTCCGGCGATTGCGAACTGTCCATGAGCGTGATTGCCGCCCTGCGCCGCCTGCTGGGCAATGCCAGCGGCGTGGCGATGACCGAGTTCGCGCTGGGTGCGCCGGTGCTGATGCTGGCGGGGGTCTACGGCGTGGAGCAGGCCAACTTCGTGCTGGTCAACATGAAGATCGGGCAGCTGGCCGTGCACATCGCCGACAACGCCTCGCGGATCGGCGACACCTCGCAGCTCAAGAACCGCAAGATTTACGAGAGTGATATCAACGATGTGATCATCGGCGCCCAGATTCAGGCGGGCAAGGCGGTCAACGTCTACAAGCATGGCCGGGTATTTATCAGCAGTCTCGAGGTCGATGCCGCTTCGGGCAACCAGTACATCCATTGGCAGCGCTGCCGGGGGGCAAAGGCAGTCAACTCCAACTACGGCGATGAAGGCGATGGTAAGGCCGGAACATTGACGGGAATGGGTCCTGCCGGGGCGGAGATAACCGCCGAACCCGGCGACGCGGTAATCTTTGTGGAGATCAGCTATACCTATCAGCCGCTGATCACCGGATCGATCGTTGCGAACAAGGAAATCCGCTCAATCGCGGCGTTCAACGTCCGCGACAGCCGCGATCTGACGCAGATCTATCAGCGCGATGCGTTGAAGCCGGATCCTGTTCAGGCCTGTGGTGCCCACAAGGGCGAGGTCATTCTCGACGCCGGCGGGGCGATGAACTGACCGCCCTGGCGCTTAGCGGTAGCAGACCTTGCGAACTGCCGCCGCGATCCGCCCCGCATCGACCAGTGCCTCCTTCTCGAGGTTGGCGGCATAGGGCAGCGGCACATCTTCATCGCAGACCCGCAGCACCGGCGCGTCGAGGTGATCGAAGCCGTCCTCCATGCAGATTGCCATGATTTCGGATGCGATCGAACACTGCGGCCAGCCTTCTTCGGCAACGACCAGACGGTTGGTCTTGGCCAGCGAGGCCAGCACGGCCGCCTTGTCAAGCGGGCGCAAGGTACGCAGGTCGAGCACTTCGGCCTCGATCCCCTCACCCGCCAGAACCTCGGCCGCTTCCAGCGCCAGACCGACCCCGATCGAATACGAAACGATGGTCACGTCCGCGCCTTCGCGCATTACTCGGGCCTTGCCGATCGGCAGGACGTGATCGTCAAGCTCCGGCAGTTCGAAGCTGCGGCCATAAACCAGCTCGTTCTCAAGAAATACCACCGGATCGTCGCTGCGGATCGCGGCCTTCATCAGGCCTTTGGCATCGGCGGCGTCATAGGGCGCGATCACGATCAGGCCGGGGACATTGGCATACCACGGACCATAGTTCTGGCTGTGCTGCGCGCCGACCCGGCTCGCCGCGCCGTTGGGGCCACGAAACACGATCGGACAGCGCATCTGCCCGCCCGACATGTAGTTGGTTTTGGCCGCCGAATTGACGATGTGATCGATCGCCTGCATTGCGAAATTGAAGGTCATGAATTCAACGATCGGACGCAGCCCGCCCATTGCCGCCCCGGCGCCGATCCCGGCGAAACCGTATTCGGTGATCGGGGTGTCGATCACGCGCTTTGGCCCGAATTCCTCCAGCAGCCCTTGGGTCACCTTGTAGGCGCCCTGGTATTCGGCCACTTCCTCGCCCATCACGAAGACGCGGTCGTCACGGCGCATTTCCTCGGCCATGGCATCGCGCAGCGCTTCGCGCACGGTTGAGGTTTTCATGTTGGTGCCAGCCGGGATCGCCGGGTCCGCCGGGCGCGCTTTCGCCGCTGGCCGTTCGGCAACTGCCGCCGGAGCACTTGGTGCTGCGGGTGCGGGTGCGGGTGCCGCTGCCGCTGGGGCCGCCGGAAGCGCTGCTTCACCATCGCCGATCACCGCGATCACGGTGCCGACCTTGACCCCTTCGGTTCCTTCGGGAACCAGGATCCTGCCGATCGTACCTTCGTCGATGGCTTCGAATTCCATCGTTGCCTTGTCGGTCTCGATCTCGGCCAGGATGTCGCCGCTCTTGACCGCGTCACCTTCCTTGACCAGCCACTTGGCGAGGGTTCCCTCCTCCATCGTCGGGGACAGCGCGGGCATCTTCAGTTCGATCGCCATCAGTAGCTCTCCACCAGCACGTCGGTGTAGAGCTCTGGAATATCAGGTTCCGGCGAATTTTCTGCAAAATCAGCAGCTTCATTAACGATGCCGCGAATTTGCTTGTCGATATCCTTGATCCGTTCCTCGGTCACGCCGCGCGCCAGCAATTCGGTCTTGGCGGCATCGATCGGATCGTGCTTCTCGCGCATTTCCTGCACTTCCTCGCGGCTGCGGTACTTGGCCGGGTCCGACATCGAATGGCCCCGGTAGCGATAGGTCTTGAGCTCCATCAGCACCGGCCCCTTGCCGGCGCGGACGTGGGCCAGCGCCACTTCGGCCGCCGCGCGCACCTCAAGCACGTCCATGCCGTTGACGTCCATGCCGGGGATGCGGAACGCGGTGCCGCGGCGATAGAAATGCGTCTCGGCCGAGCCGCGCTTTACGGCGGTGCCCATCGCATAGCCGTTGTTCTCAACCACGAAGATGATCGGCAGGTTCCACAGCGCGGCCATGTTGAAGGCCTCGTAGACCTGGCCCTGGTTGGAGGCGCCATCGCCGAAATAGGCCATGCAGACGCCGCCATCCTCGCGGTACTTGTGCGCGAAAGCCAGTCCGGTCCCCAGCGGGACCTGCGCGCCGACGATGCCATGGCCGCCGTAGAATTTGTGATCGACGCTGAACATGTGCATCGATCCGCCCTTGCCCTTGGAGATCCCCGCGCCGCGCCCGGTCAGCTCGGCCATGATTACCTTGGGGTCGATCCCGTAGGCCAGCATGTGGCCGTGATCGCGGTAGCCGGTGATTACGCTGTCCCTTTCGCCGTCAAGCGCCGATTGCAGCCCGACCGCAACAGCTTCCTGACCGATGTAGAGGTGACAGAACCCGCCGATGAGGCCCAGACCATAGAGCTGCCCGGCCTTTTCCTCGAACCGGCGGATCAGCACCATCTGCTGGTAGAAGGTCAGCAATTCCTCATCGCTGGCGGCGTAGCGGCCGGAAGCGGCATGGGCCTCCTGCAGGCTGCGCAGCGCGAAATTGTCATCGCCGGACGCGGGTTTGACCGCGGTCTTTCGGGTTGGGGCAGACTTGGCCAATGGATGTGGTCCCCTGGGGTGGATACGGGTGCCCCAGCCTATAGGACCAAGCAACCGTAAGGGAAACACTCCCATACGTATTTTGTGATTGTTCCGGCGCGAAAAGTCCGCCGCTCAATCGAGCAGCATCACCATTTCATCGGGATGTACGACATTAAGATTGGAGCGAACCAGCTCGCCGGCAATGTCCGGATCGACGTGGCTGGGATCGAGCAGCGCAACCCGGTTGCGCAGATCGTTGCGCTGGACCACCAGCTGCTGAACTTCCTTCTGCCGTTCGATCAGCAAGCGACTGTTTTCGCTCCACGCCAGCAGCCCGCTGGGCCCGACCAGCACCCATCCGGTCATGAACAGCAAGCAGACCAGGGCAAAACCCTGCGTCGCCCGCTCGCTGGCCAGTTTCGGTGAATGTCGTCCGCCCGTCATAATCCCCAAGAATCACATATGATTCAGCGATTCAAGTCCTAAATTAACCAAACTGCCGAAAATCGCGGCAAATGGAGGATTGTGGTGCGCCCGACGGGATTCGAACCCATGGCCCCCAGATTAGGAATCTGGTGCTCTATCCTGCTGAGCTACGGGCGCCTGCTCTCCCCTTAAGGGCGCGCGATTGGACTGGCAATCAGTTGAGTTCGCCGGGCGGAGCAACCGGAAACGGCAGCGGCATCACCGCAATTCCTTCATCCAGAAGATCGCGCGCTTCCTTGGTGGTCGCTTGGCCGTGGATCACTTCGGCATCGCGCTCGCCGTAATGCATGGCCCTCGATTGTTCGGCGAAACCCGCGCCGACCCACCGCGATTTCTGCAGCGCCTCGGCCTGAAGCGCGGCCAGTTTGGTCAGCACCTCGTGCACGGCCGGCGTTGCCGTGCCGCCGACTACCGGCTGTTGCACCGAGGGCGCGGGCGCTAAGGTCTGATTGCCCTTGCGCGCCAGATTGGGAGCCATCGGCGCCTTCACGACCTCGGCACTGTCGCACTGCGGGCACCGCAGCGCGCCGCTCTCGCGTTGCGCGTTGAAGTCGGCGGTCGAGCCGAACCAGCCTTCGAAGCGATGCCCTGCGGCCTGGCAGACAAGATCGAAAACGATCATTGCGCACCGCCAGCCGGGATCGGCCGCTTGTTCGAAAGGCTCGGGATTTGGGCGCGCACTTCGGCAATGCGTGCCGGGTCGATGTCGGCAAAGCCAAGGCCCGAGGTGATGCCGTCCAGTTCAAGAGCGATGTCACCCCACGGATCGACCACCAGGCTGTGGCCATAGGTATCCCGCCCGTCGGCATGGCGGCCCGCCTGCGCCGCAGCGATTACATAGGCGCTCGCCTCGATTGCGCGGGCGCGCTGGAGCACGTGCCAGTGCGCCTGACCGGTCGGCACCGTAAATGCTGCCGGAATGGAGATCAGGTCGCACCGGGCCCGTCCAAGCGCTTCGAACAGGGCTGGAAAGCGCAGGTCGTAGCACACCGCCAGTCCCAGCCTGCCGAGCGGGGTTTCGACCACCGTAACGTCCTCTCCCGGTGCGTAGGCGGACGATTCGCGCCACGATTCCCCTGTGGCGAGATCGACGTCGAACATGTGGATCTTGTCGTACCGCGCGACGACGGCACCGCTGCCGTCGATCACCAGGCTGCGGTTGGCCCAGCGCCCGTCCTCGCGGCGAACGGCCAGGCTGCCCAGCGCGACCCAGATCCCTGCGCCAGCTGCGGCCTCACGCACCGCCGCAAGCACAGGATTGTCCGCTTCGGCCACGACATGCGGCGCGGCTCGGGTCCGGTCGCGGTCGAGCAGGCCCGACATTTCCGGCGTGAACAGCATCGCCGCGCCGCCCATGGTAGCGGCCCCGATCGCCGCCGTCAGCGCATCGGCGTTTGCGGCCGGGTCGATCCCCGACGTCATCTGGAACACGGCAAGGCGGCGCATGGTCAGCGGCCCAGCATCCGATCCAGCTTGCCCGCCCGGTCGAGCGTGTGAAGCTCGTCGGAGCCGCCAACCGCTTCACCGCCGATCAGAATCTGAGGCACAGTGCGCGCTCCCGGCACCCGGGTTTCCATCTCGGCCTTCTTTGATCCGCCCAGGGTGATGTCGTATTCGGCATAATCGACGCCCTTGGCATCAAGCAGCGCCTTGGCGCGCACGCAATAGGGGCAACCCCACTTGGTGTATATCTCGACCATGGGCGTCGTCATCACCTGCTCCTGACACGAATGAACCCGCGCCTCTTGAAACCAGGCGGCGCTACCATATCTCGGGTGCGGTGTCATGGCCCGCAAGGGGGTGACGCCAACAACCGGAGCGCCGGGTTCGGGCTCCACCCTGCAAGATTGCTCACCACGAGGATTATGCCATGAACCGTTTCGACTTTTCCCCCTATCGCCGCACCATGGTCGGTTTCGACCGGCTGTTCGATCTGCTCGAAAATCAGTCGCGCGCCAGCAGCAGCGAAAATTACCCGCCCTTCAATATCGAGCGCAGCGGCGAAGACGCCTACCGGATCACTCTGGCCGTTGCCGGGTTCAAGCCCGCCGACATCGAGATCACTGCCCAGCAGAACCTGCTGGTGGTTCAGGGCCGGAAGGGCGAAGAGACCTCGTCCGCCCAGTTTCTCCACGTCGGCATCGCCCAGCGCGGGTTCGAGCGACGTTTCGAACTGGCCGATTATGTGCGGGTGGACGCAGCCAATCTGGAAGACGGCCTGCTGACGATCGATCTGGTCCGCGAAGTGCCCGAAGCGATGAAGCCCAAGAAGATCGCCGTCGGCACGCAAAAGACCCTGTCGGTGGTCAAGGATGCCGACGCGGACAGCGCCGCCGCCTGAGATCCCGTACCCGTCCCGGCATTGTGATGGGGGTGAGGCTTGCGCCTCACCCCCGCGATGTTTGCACATCGCCTCGCCGTATTCGTGATCGTCCGGGTCGCAGAAGACGATCAGATCACGGGCAAGCTCGCAGTCTCTGGCACCCCCGGGGGGGATGCACGGACCGATTTGTACCGGCAAACCCGGAACGCATTCGCAACAATCGCGGTTGAGATAGCCTTACCGGACGCGCACGTTGGCCACTGCCGCTGCGCGTGCGTCCCACTGCCCTTCCGCCCCCGACACCGTGCGCATTGTTGCGAATCAATGTCAGAGCGCGTCGCTATGGGATCGGGCAAGCGACTGGCAAGCCGATTATCGACAAACGCCTTAGCTGTTACCGATAAGCGTTGAACAAATTGGACTTTAATTTGCACCGCTGTGCGGTACCGGCCTCAGACCAGACGCGCTTGCGCGAGCGCTGCCGCGATGAAGCCGGCAAACAGCGGGTGCGGATCGAACGGCCGGCTCTTCAGTTCGGGATGGTACTGCACGCCGACGAACCACGGATGATCCGGCCGCTCGACGATTTCCGGCAGCAGCCCGTCGGGTGACATCCCGGAAAAGACCAGTCCGCCTTGCTCGAGCGCGTCGCGGTAGGCCGCATTGACTTCGTAGCGGTGGCGGTGGCGTTCGGAAATGGTGGTGGCCCCGCCATAGATCGCCGAAACGTGGCTGTTTCCAGCCAGTTTGGCCTCATAGGCACCCAGCCGCATCGTGCCGCCAAGATCGGTGTCGGCACCACGCTTTTGCAGCCCTTCGGGGCTCATCCATTCGGTGATGATGCCGACGACCGGCTCGCTGGTTTCGCCGAATTCGGTCGATCCAGCACCGGCAATCCCGGCGGTGTTGCGGGCGCCTTCTATGCAGGCCATCTGCATCCCCAGGCAGATCCCGAAGAACGGCACCTTGCGTTCGCGCGCAAAGCGGACCGAGGCGATCTTGCCTTCGGTCCCGCGCACGCCGAAGCCGCCGGGAACCAGAATGCCGTGCATCGGCTCCAGCCGGTTGACGATGTCATCGTCGCCGCCCTCGAACAGTTCGGCGTCGATCCACTTGACGTTGACCTTGACCCGGTTGGCCATACCGCCGTGCACCAGCGCCTCGTTGAGGCTCTTGTAGGCATCGGGCAGCCCGACATACTTGCCGACCACCCCGATGGTCACTTCGCCTTCGGGGTTCTGATAACGGTCGACGATGTCGACCCAGCGCGTCAGGTCCGGCCTGGGCGCGGTCATGCCGAAGTGGTGCAGCACTTCGTCGTCCAGCCCCTCAGCATGGTATTGCAGCGGTACGGCATAGATGCTGCTGGCATCCAGAGCTGGGATCACCGCTTCCTTGCGCACGTTGCAGAACAGCGCGATCTTGGCGCGCTCGCCATCGGGCAGCGGATGCTCGCAGCGGCACAGCAGCAGATCGGGCTGGATACCCAGGCTGGTCAGTTCGCGCACCGAATGCTGGGTTGGCTTGGTTTTTAGCTCACCCGCCGCCGCTACATAAGGCACCAGCGTGACATGGACCGAGCAGGTGGCCTCGCGCCCCAGTTCGTTGCGCAGCTGACGCAGCGCCTCGATAAACGGCAGGCCCTCGATATCGCCTACGGTTCCGCCAATTTCGCAGAGCACGAAGTCGAGATCCTCGACGTCGGCCCTGGCGAAATCCTTGATCGCGTCGGTGACGTGCGGAATGACCTGGACGGTCGCCCCCAGATAGTCGCCGCGGCGTTCCTTGGCAATGATGTCGCGGTAGATCCGCCCCGAGGTGATGTTGTCGGCCTGACGCGCGGATACCCCGGTAAAGCGTTCGTAGTGCCCCAGATCAAGGTCGGTTTCGGCCCCGTCGTCAGTGACATAGACTTCGCCGTGCTGATAGGGGCTCATCGTCCCCGGATCGACGTTCAGATACGGATCGAACTTGCGGATGCGGACCTTGAATCCGCGCGCTTGCAGCAGCGCCGCAAGGCTTGCCGCCATAAGACCTTTGCCAAGCGAGGAAACCACGCCGCCGGTGATGAAAATGAACCGCGCCATGGGAGTCGCGCCTTAATCGGTGATCGGGGCATTGGGCAAGGGGCATGCGGCGATGGTCCACAAGGATTGCGCCATGCCGCAGCCGGAAGACTGGCCCGGATTACTTCTTGGCGGGAGCCGCGAAGGGATCGGCCGGAGCCGGTGCCGGAGCCGCCGCGCCGCTGGCCGGGGC
>JABFRE010000094.1 GCA_013141325.1 Novosphingobium sp. | reverse complement strand
TCGACCAGCACCAGATTCTCGATCCGGATGCCGTATTCGCCGGTCTTGTAATAGCCCGGCTCGTTGGACAGGATCATCCCGGCCAGCAGTTCCTGCCCGGTTCCGGCCTGCCCGCCCTGGGCCTTGGCGATCCGCTGCGGCCCTTCGTGGACCGAGAGGAAACTCCCCACCCCGTGGCCGGTGCCGTGCATGTAGTCGAGCCCGGCCTGCCACAGGTGCTGGCGCGCGAAACTGTCCAGCTGGCTGCCCAGCGTGCCCTTGGGGAATATGGCCAGGGCCAGGGCGATATGGCCCTTGAGCACCCGGGTGAAGCGGTCCTTGAGTAGGGCGTCGGGCTCACCCGGGCCGATCCAGACCGTGCGGGTGATATCCGTGGTGCCATCGGCGTATTGCCCACCCGAATCGACCAGATAGACCGAATTCGGTTCGATCCGCCGGTTGGTTTCCTCGCTGACCCGGTAGTGGACCACCGCGCCGTTGGGTCCCGCGCCCGAGATCGTGTCGAACGACAGGTCGCGCAGCAGGCCGGTTTCCTCGCGCAGCGCCTGCAATTTTGCCGCCGCCGACAGCTCGGTCTCGCCGCCGCCGGGCCCCTCGAGCGCGACCCAGTGCAGGAAGCGGGCAATCGCCGCTCCATCGCGGGCCTGAGCGGCGCGGTGTCCGGCCTGTTCGACCGGGTTCTTGATCGCCTTGGGCAGGACAGTGGGATCGGTGAGCTCGATCACGCTGGCCCCCGCACCCTCAAGCGCGGCGAACACCGCCTGAACCGACCGTTCGGGATCGACCGCCACCCGCTTGCCCGCCAGCGCTTTCAGCTGCGGCACGAATTCATTGCGATCGCGGATCGTGACTGCGTTGCCCAGATGGGTGCGCAGTTCGGGCGTGACCTTTTCCGGGGCGATGAACAGGTCGGCGGTGCCATCGGCATGGGCCAGCACGAAGCTCAATGCCACAGGGGTCCGCTCGACATCGCTGCCCCGGATGTTGAGCAGCCAGGCCACGCCGTCGAGCGCGGAGATCACGGCGGCGTCAAGCTTGCGTTCGGTCAGCCATTCGGCTGCGGCGCTCCGCTTGGTTTCGCTCGAAACGCCGGCATATTCGGCGCCGTGGACCAGCGCCGGGGCCAGGCTGGGGGCCGGGCGATCCTGCCAGATCGCATCGACCGGGTTGCTGTCCACCGGCTCCAGCGCACCGCCGCTCTCGCGCAGCGCCTTGTTCACGGCATCGACCCAGGGCTTGCCGTGCAGCCAGGGGTCGAAGCCGATCTTCGCGCCCGCCGGAGCCGTTGCGGCCAGCCACGCGGCGACGCTGGTGCCGGGAACCGACTGGTAGGAGAACAGCCGTTCCTCCACCTGTTCACGCACCTGCAGGGTATAGCGCCCGTCGATGAAGATCGCGGCGCTGCCCGCCAGCACGACGGCGGTTCCCGCCGAACCGCCAAACCCGGTCAGCCAGGCCAGCCGCTGGGCATAGGCGCCGACATATTCGCTCATGTGCTCGTCGGAAATCGGGATCACGAAGCCGTCGAGCCCGCGGGTCTTCAGTTCCTTGCGCAGCGCATCGAGGCGCGCTTCATGGGTGTTCATCAGCATGGTTTTTCAGGGTCCGGCTTGCAGGGACAATGGCGGCACCATAGACCCGCGCGATGAGCCTGACCACACCCCCCGTCGCCGCCAAGCGTACCCACACCGCCGTCCACCACGGCATCACCCTGACCGACGATTACGCCTGGTTGCGCGATCCCGGCTATCCCGAGGTCACGGACCCGGCGATCCTGGCCCATCTCGAAGCCGAGAACGCCTGGTTCGAGGCACGGATGGCGCCGCAGAAGGGGCGGATCGACGCGCTGTTCACCGAAATGCGCGCGCGGATCAAGGAAGCCGACAAATCGGTACCGCAGAAGGACGGCGACTGGCTCTACTGGATCGAATTCGAGGAAGGCGCCGAATACAAGAAGTGGTGGCGCCGCCCGGTGGCCGGCGGTCCGGACGAGCTGATCCTTGATGAGGTCGCTTTGGCTGCGGGCAAGGACTATTTCCGGCTAGGCGCCATCGCGGTGTCGAACGACGGGCGGCTGCTGGCCTGGTCGGTCGACGACAACGGTTCGGAACGCTTCACCGCCCGTATCAAGGTGATCGCCACCGGCGAAATGCTGCCCGACGCGATCTCCGGAACCCTCTCCAGCCTGGTCTGGGTGGGTGACGACAAGGGGATCGTTTACAGCCTGGCCAACGAGCAGTGGCGCACCGACAACGCCCGGTTGCACTGGCTCGGCCAGCCAATCTCAAGCGATGTTGAGCTTTACCATGAGGACGATGACGGCTTCCGTGTCGGCGCCTCGCTGTCGGCCAACGAGGAGTGGCTGATCATCGGCACGTCCGACCATGAAACCAGCGAGATCCGGCTGGTTCCCGCCGCCGATCCGCTGGCCCCCCCGATCCTGATCTGGCCGCGCCGCACCGGGGTGGAATACGACGTCGACGTGATCGAGGATATCGTCTTCATCCATTCGAACGCCACCCACGAAAACTTCAGCATCGACTTCGCGCCGCTGGCCGAACCGACGCTCACCGCGCCGCTGATTGCCGGGAGCGACGCAGTTTACATCACCGGCTTCGAACTGTTCGAAGACTTCTGGGTGGTCGAGAGCCGGGTGCGCGGGCTCGATCAGATCGAGGTGCGCTATTACGGCGAGGAGGACAGGATCGAGCCTATCGTCTTTCCCGAGGCGAGCTATGTCGCTGGGCTGGGGGACAATCCCGAATGGGCGGTGAGCACGCTGCGGCTGTCTTACGAGAGCATGGTCAGCCCCGCTTCGGTGCTGGAATATGATGTCGCGGCGCGCAGTCTGACCACGCTCAAGGTGCAGGAGATCCCCTCGGGCTATGATGCTTCGCTCTACGCGACCGAGCGGCGTGAAGTGGCCGCGCGCGACGGAACGCTGATCCCGGTCTCGGTGGTCTATCGCAAGGATCGCGCGGCGGGCGGGCCGCTCCACCTCTATGGTTACGGCGCCTACGGTATCGCCATTGACCCCGGCTTTTCGACCACGCGGCTCAGCCTGGTGGATCGCGGCTTTGCCTATGCCATTGCCCACGTGCGCGGCGGCGACGATCTGGGGCGGGCCTGGTACAAGGCCGGCAAGCTGGAGCGGCGCTGCAACACCTTCACCGACTTTGTCGATGTTGCCCGGGGCCTGATCGAACGCGGCTACACGGCGGCGGGCAGGATCAGCATTTCGGGCGGATCGGCCGGGGGTGAGCTGATGGGGGCGG
>JABFRE010000226.1 GCA_013141325.1 Novosphingobium sp. | reverse complement strand
GCCCCCGGCCCCGCTGGCCCCGGCCAGCACCGCGACCAGCTCGGCCCGGATGAAGGGATCGCCGCTGGTGGAGGGATCGGCCAGAATTTCGAAGGCCAGGCTCTGCAGGGCATCGCCCGCCAGCACCGCAGTCGCCTCGTCGAAGGCGCGGTGGACGGTCGGTTTGCCACGGCGCAGATCGTCGTCGTCCATGCACGGCAGATCGTCGTGGATCAGCGAATAGACGTGGATCGCCTCGATCGCCGCCCCGGCGCGCAGCGCATGACGCGAATCGACTCCGAACAGCTGGGCGCTGGCCGCGACCAGCAAGGGCCGCATCCGCTTGCCGCCGCCGATCGCGGCATGGCGCATCGCCTCGATCAGGCGCGCGCGGCTGTCCTGCGGCACCGGCAGCAGCGCATCGAACAGCGCATCCACCTCGCGCGAGACCCCTTCCAGCGCTTCGCTCAGCAGCGGATCCATGCCGGTAAGGGTGGCCACGCTCAGCGGTCCGGCGCAGGATCGAACGGCGCGACCCCCGCCGCCTGGCCATCGGGTCCGGCAACGATCTTTTCGATCCGCGCCTGGGCCGCATCGAGCCGGGTCTGGCAGTGCTTGCGCAGCGCCTCGCCCCGTTCGTAGAGCGTAATGGTTTCGTCGAGCGGCACTTCGCCGCTTTCCAGCTTGCGCACCACGTCTTCCAGCGCGCGCAGCGCGTCCTCAAAGCTCAGGGCGGCGATATCGGCAGGGGTGGTTTCCATCGTCGCAAGCATTGACCGCGCGCCCCGGCCCGGTCAAGCTGCCTTCCGGGGAGAAATGGTATGAAATGGATTGTTGCCTATCTGGCCGCGGGTCTGTCATTCGGATTGCTGGATGCCCTGTGGCTGCGCTGGGCCGGGCCGAACCTCTACCGCCCTGCGCTGGGTGAGCTGCTGGCCCCGGCCTTCCGGATCGCTCCGGCCGCGGTGTTCTATCTGCTCTACATCGCCGGCATGGTCTGGTTCGCGGTGCGGCCAGGGCTGGATCAGGGCGTGCCCTTTGCCGTGCTGAACGGCGCGCTGCTGGGGGCGCTGTGCTATGCGACCTACGATCTCACCAACCAGGCTACGCTGAAGGTCTGGTCCGGCCAGATCAGCGCGATCGACATCGCCTGGGGGGCGGCGGCCACTGCGCTGGCCAGCGGAATCGCCGCCTTGGCGGTGCGCAAGCTGGGCATCGGCTGATGTTCATCGGGCATTGGGCACCCGCCATAGCGGTCGCCGCGCGGCGTCCCGCTCCGGCCATCGGAACGCTGTTCATCGCCGCGCAGCTGGTGGATTGGGCGTTCTTCGCCCTGCTGCTGACCGGGACCGAGCATATGCGCTTTTCCCCCGGGATCAGCGCGATGAACCCGATGGACCTCTACCACATGCCCTATACCCACAGCCTGCTGGGGTCGCTGATCTTCGCGGCTGGCTTTGCAGGTTTGCTGCTGGCGGTGACACGTGATCGCGCTGCAGCGCTGCTGGGCGGCGCGGTGGTGCTGTCGCATTGGTTCCTGGACCTGCTGGTCCATGTCCCCGACCTGACTCTGGCGGGCAGCCCGCCCAAGCTGGGGCTGGGACTGTGGAACCACCCGGCCATCGAAATGCCGATGGAACTGGGGCTGACCTTCGGCGCGCTGTGGCTCTATGCCCGCGCGCGCAGGCCGTCCATGCTGCGCGTCGGCGGCCTGGCCGCGGTGCTGCTGGCACTTCAGGCGATCAACTGGTTCGGTCCGGTGGAACCGGAGGTGACGGCCGGGACCAGCCTGCTGGCCTTCTTCGCCTTTGGCCTGGCAACGGCCGCCGCGTGGTGGATGGGGAACAGCGCAAAGGCTATCTGATCGGGGAGAACCGCAATGGCCCGCACGCGGCGTATCGGACTTTCGGCGATGCTTGCAGCGGGGCTGGGATCGGCCAGCAGCCCGGGCGCAGCGATTTCTCAGGACCGGTTGATCGACCTGTCGATCGCGGCGATCAATCCCGACCTGAGCCAGGCGCGCCCGGTGATCGTCTGTGCCATCGGCGGAACCGCGATCCACACCTGCGCGGCGAACTATGCCACGGGAAAAGCGGTGACGCAGCTGAACAACACCGTCGATGATATCAATACGATCGTGCGGATCTATGGCTATGCCAAGTCCGGCGATTTCCCCAAACTGGTCGCATCGCTGGGGGTGACCGGGGCCTGCATGACCTTTGGCGAGCTGCCCGGCGCGGGCCTGGCCTGCAACGAATTCGGCGCAAAGATCGCCGCCGCCACCGAATACGCGCTGAAATCGACCACCGCTATCGTCACCCCGGCGGGACAGGCCGCGCTGCAATGGATCGGTAAACAGGCCGGCGCTTTTGGCTGCGCGATCGGCTTTTCCTGCCCACGGGAAAAGAACCCGAACGTCTACGAAGTCGATATGGGCAGCCATGGCACATTCGCGATTGCCAAGTTCAACCTGACCGGGATCTGGCAGCACGACTATGCCCCGCGGATCGACGAGGGTATCCGTGCCCGCTTGCAGGATCCCCGGAAGTACAAGGCCATGCTGACCGAAGTGAACATTTCGGCGCCGGGAATGTGGCTGACCAAAGACGTCCAGTTGGGCTGGGAGACGATCAACGGCCTTACCGGACAGCTTTCGATCGAGGAACGGCCGATCGGGATCTATCCCATCGCCTTTGCCCCGTTCCAGCGTGAGCTTAACCGCCGCTATTCGGCGTTGGTCTTTGATGCTGCTGCCGACCAGCTCGATCCCAGCGCCTACCGCTACACGCTCGCGACCAGGAACTGGCTTGATCTGGTTCTGACGGTCGAGGCCAACAAGCTGTTCGACAAAGACCTGCCGGAGCTTTCCATGAACGCCTCGCGCAAGGCACTGGTCGCCAAATGCCGCGATGCGGTGGAATACCCGGCCCGGGCCTTGCAGCACTGGGGGGCGGGCGCCGCGCTGGTCGGCGATACGACCGTGCTGCGCGACCGGCCGGCTGGCTACTGGGGCCAGATCGGCAACTGGTGTGCGGCCACCTTCGAACCGGCCTTTGCCAAAGAGGTCAATGCCCGCAGAACCGCCTTGCAGCTCTCGCTGGCCGGGGGGTGCACCAAGCGCAGCGATGGCGCCAGGGGCCTGCTGTGCCCGGCTCCCAAACCGGGGGTGGTTGCCACCCTGGCCGGTCCGCTTGCCCAGTGCCGGCGCGCCTACAAGGGGAACGCGGCCGCCTGTCTTGCCGCTCGCGCCGGACCGCGGGTCATCCAGCCGGTTCCTTCGTCCACCCCGCCCAGGAT
>JABFRE010000009.1 GCA_013141325.1 Novosphingobium sp. | reverse complement strand
ACGTTTCACAGCCGCGCAACATTGTGCTTCCCACCGGCGATTTCCCCGCTAATCTCCGCGCCATTCGTCCAGCCGCGCGGGTGGCGCGGGGCGGGTCAACGATCCGCACTGGAAGTGCCAGAGACTATTTGAGGGGAGCCCAGGGCACCATGACAAATCCAATCGACGACGCAGCCGCCGAGCCCGGCGCCGTCCCGGCTGACGCAACCTCTATCGACTTGCATGCGCCCAGTGATGCTGGCCAGTGGTTCGGCCATCCGCGCCAGTTGGCCCGGCTGTTCACCACCGAGATGTGGGAACGCTTCGGCTACTACGGGATGCGCGCGCTGCTGACGCTCTATCTAGCGCAGCACTTCCTGTTTTCCGATACGACGACGACCGGAATCTATGGTGGATTTACCGCGCTGGTCTATCTCACTCCGCTTATCGGCGGGCTGCTGGCGGACCGCTATCTGGGGTCGAAGCGCGCGGTGAAGTTCGGCGCGATCATCATGTCGATCGGTTACCTGACGCTGTGTTTTGGCGGCGAAGCAGCCAAGCCTTTCGCGATGATCGACGGGCAGCGCTACGAGGTTACCGTCGAAGGCGGCCGCGATGACCGCAAGCAGTTCGTGATGGACGGCGGTCAAAAGCTACAAATCAAGGGCAACGAGGACAAGACCGTCTCGCTGATCGCGGCCGACGGAACCGAAGCTCGCAAGATCGCCGGGGGGCAGTTCACCGCTGATGGCACGCGCTCGCCGTTCAGTGTATTCCTGCTGCTGGCGGGCCTGGCGCTGGTGACAATCGGCAACGGCTTCTTCAAGCCCAATATCTCGACCATGGTCGGCACGCTCTACAAGCAGGGCGATCCGCGCCGCGATGCCGGGTTCACCATCTTCTACATGGGTATCAACCTCGGCTCGCTGCTGTCGCAGTTCCTGTGCCCGCTGCTCGCGGTGGGAATGGGTTCGTGGCAGGGGATCGGCTGGTGGGCCGGGTTCCTGCTTGCCTCGGCGGGCATGCTTTTCTCGTGGTCGCTGATCCAATTCGACGGCGGCCGTCTCAACGGAATCGGCGAACGTCCGGCGGATGCCCCGGGCGGCAAAGACATGTTGATCTATGCCGGCGCGCTCGCCGCCGTCCCGGTGGTCTGGCTGCTGTTTTCCAATCTGATGACCTATGTGCGTCCCGAGGAAGGCGCTGGCCTGATCGGCTATCTGACGAGCTTGCCGATCATGGGCAAGCTGATGTTCGGCACGTTCAGCCTGGCTGTTCCCGCGATCCTGCTGTGGGCGTGGCGCAACGGCACCAAAGCGGAATTCCAGATGATGGTTGCGGCGATGGTGCTGATTACCTTCAACACGGTGTTCTGGACCCTGTTCGAACAGGCCGGATCGTCGCTGACGCTATTTGCCGAGCGCAATACCGACCTGTCGGTCTTCGGGCTGTTTTCGCTCTCGGCAGCGCAGACACAGATCTTCAACGCTCTGTTCATCGTCGCGCTGGCGCCGGTGTTCAGTGCGATGTGGTTGGGGCTTTCGAAGCGCGGACTTGAGCCGACGATCCCGATAAAATTCGGCATGGCCCTGATGGGGGTCGGGCTGGGCTTCCTGTTCCTGGTATTCGGGGCCCAGTTTGCGGACGACAAGTTCCAGGTGGGACTGTGGTGGCTGGCAGGCCTCTATCTGATCCATTCGATGGCCGAACTGATGATCTCGCCGGTTGGACTGTCGATGATCACCAAGCTTTCGATCGCAAGAATCGTGGGGCTGATGATGGGCGTCTGGTTCCTGTCGATCGCGGTGGCGCAGTATGTCGCGGGCGTGGTGGCCCAGTTCGCCTCGGTTGAAACCGTTGGCGGGCAGGTCACCAACCTCAAGGTCAGCCTTGACACCTATACCGGCGTCTTCACCACCATCGGCTGGATTTCGGTCGGGCTTGGCGCGGTGCTGCTGGTGCTGGCCATTCCGCTCAAGAAACTGATGCACGGAGTGAAGTAAGGTGAACCCCCGCTCGCTGCTTGCCGCCGGTGCCGCCTTGGCTTTTGCCTTCGGGACGACGGGCGGGGCCACCGCCAAGGACAAGAAGAAGGATGAAAGCGCCGCGGTGAAGGCCGCGCGCGATTTCGACAAGAACCCCTATCCGTCCACCTACAAGCCCTATCCGGGCCAGCCGGTTCTGATCACTGGCGCGACCGTGTTCGACGGCAAGGGCGGGCAGGTCGACGGCGGCGCGGTGCTGCTGAAGGACGGCAGGATCGCGGCGGTAGCCGGGGCGATGGCCGATCTGGACCTGCCGGCCGGTACGCTGCGGATCGATGGAACGGGCAAGTTCGTCACGCCGGGGATCATCGACGTCCACAGCCATCTGGGTGACTATCCCAGCCCTTCCGTGGACGCCCACGAAGACGGCAACGAGATGACCGATCCGACCACGCCCAATGTCTGGGCGGAACACTCGGTCTGGCCGCAGGATCCCGGTTTCTCGCGCGCGCTGGCCAACGGCGGGATTACCGCGCTGCAAGTGCTGCCCGGCTCGGGCAACCTGATGGGCGGGCGCGGGGTGACGCTCAAGAACGTCGCCAGCCGCACGGTCCAGGGGATGAAGTTCCCCGGTGCACCGTACAGCCTGAAGATGGCCTGTGGGGAAAATCCCAAGCGGGTTTATGGCGGCAAGGGTCAGATGCCCTCCACCCGGATGGGCAACTTCGCGGTCAACCGCAAGACCTGGATCGAGGCCCAGGCCTATCGCCGCAAGCGCGATGAGGGCAAGCTGGAAGACCGTGACCTGGCGTTGGAGACCCTCGCCGGGGTGCTCGACGGCGATATCAAGGTTCACAACCACTGCTACCGCGCCGATGAAATGGCGCTGGTGCTCGATATGGCCAAGGAGTTCGGATACAAAGTCACGGCGTTTCACCATGCGGTCGAAAGCTACAAGATCGGCGATCTGCTGAAGGCCGCCGACGTGTGCAGCGCGGTCTGGGCGGATTGGTGGGGCTTCAAGATGGAAGCCTATGACGCCATCCCCGAAAATGCCGGACTGCTTTACAAGGCCGGGGCCTGCGTGGTGATCCATTCGGACGACGAGAACGGCATTCAGCGGCTCAACCAGGAGGCCGCCAAGGCCCAGGGCGATGCGCGCCGCGCCGGGATCGTCGTGCCCGATGCTGAAGTAATCCGCTGGCTCACGCTCAACGCTGCCAAGGCGCTGGGGATCGACAAGGACACCGGCAGTCTGGAAGCCGGCAAGATGGGCGATGTGGTGCTGTGGAACGGCAATCCGCTGTCGACCTATTCGCGGCCCGAAAAAGTTTGGGTCGATGGCGCGCTGCTGTTCGATTCCGCCGATCCCAAGCGCCGACCGGTCAGCGATTTCGAGCTGGGTCAGCCCGGTGAAGGAGACGTGAAATGAGCCGCCGGATCATGCTGGCGGCGCTGGCCGCACTGCTGGCCGGCACCGCCGCCCAGGCGCAGGACATCGCCGTCACCAACGCCCGTCTGGTGATCGGCGACGGATCCGCCGCGATCGAGCGCGGCACCGTGGTGGTGCGCGGCGGCAAGGTCGTGGCCGCCGGGGCCGGGGTGATCGTGCCCGCCGGGTTGCGGACCATCGACGCAGAGGGGAAATGGGTTACTCCGGGGCTGGTCGTCGCGGTGACCGACCTTGGCCTGGTCGATGTCGGCGCGGTCGATGGCAGCAACGACAGCGGCGCCGACAAGGCGCCGTTCAGCGCCGCACTGGACCTTTCCACCGCGATCAATCCTGCCGCCCAGCCGATCGCCATCGCCCGCGCCGGCGGCGTAACCCGCGCCGCGGTGGCGCCGCTGGGCACCGGATCGATTTTTGCCGGGCAGGGCGCGCTGATCGACCTGGGCGCCGATCCACAGCCGGTTACCCGGCCGCGCGCGTTCCAGTATGTCGAACTGGGCGAAGACGGCGCCAAGCTGGCCGGGGGCAGCCGCATCGCAGCCCACGCCGTGCTGCGCAACGCGCTGGACGAAGCACGCGAAATTGCCGCCCTGCCGCTGGGCCCACGCCGCACCGACGTGCTGCTGACCCGCCGCGATGCCGCCGCGCTGGTGCCGGTCGTGACGGGCAGGCAGCCGCTCTACGTCCACGTCGAACGCGCCGCAGACATCCGCATGGCACTGGGCCTGCGGCAGGAATTCCCGGCGCTGAAGCTGGTGATTGTCGGGGCGACCGAGGGCTGGCTGGTAGCGCGCGAACTGGCCGCAGCCGGGGTGCCGGTGCTGGCCACTCCGCTTGGCGATCTGCCGGCCTCGTTCGAACGGCTGGGCGCGACCCAGTCCAACGTCGGGCGGATGGCAGCGGCCGGCGTCAAGGTGGCGCTGGGCGCGTTCTTCGATCAGCCGCGTTATGCTCCGCAGTTCGCGGGCAACCTGGTGGCGCTGACAAGAGTGCCGCGCGCCACGGGACTGACCTGGGGGCAGGCCTTTGCCGCAATCAGCTCTGGCCCGGCCGAGGTGCTGGGGATTGCGGATCAGGTCGGCACTCTCAAGTCCGGGCGCGCCGGCGATGTTGTCATTTGGGACGGCGACCCGCTGGAAGCCGGGTCGGGCGTGGTTCAGGTGTTCATAGACGGGGTTGAACAACCCCTGACCAACCACCAGACCCGGCTCAAGGATCGCTACGCCAGCCCCGCCGAGGGAGCACTGCCAAAAGCCTACGACTGGTAGGGAAAAGCAAGGTCGCTCAGGACAAGGAGCACAATCCGTGGATCAGGCACTCGCCCCGTTGATCGCCGCTGCGATCGTTTTCGTGGGAACTCACTTCGCCCTGTCGCACCCGCTGCGGCGTCCGGTCGTCAAAGCGGTGGGGGAAAAGGGCTTCCAGGGCCTCTACTCGCTGGTGGCGCTGGCCAGCTTCGCTTGGATGGTCCTGGCCTTTCGCGCGGTCGAACCCGCTCTGCCGCTGTGGAACGGCAACGGTGATGCGGCCTGGATCGGCGCGAGCGTCGTGATGCTGCTGGCCTCGGTCCTGCTGGTCGGCTCGTTCGCGGGAAACCCCGCGCTGCCCGATCCGCGCGCCAAGGAGCACGCGGCCAGGGGTGCCCACGGCGTGTTCCATGTCACCCGGCATCCGATGATGTGGGCGATGGCGCTGTGGAGCCTGGCCCACGTTCTGGCCAGCCCGACTCCGCGCGTGATTGTGCTGGCGGGCGCGGTCGCCGTGCTCGCGCTGGTCGGCGCAGCCTTGCAGGACGGCAAGAAGGAAGTGCTGATGGGCGGCAGCTGGTCGCGTTGGCAGCGCCAGACCAGCTTCTGGCCGCGCCTTGGCGGGTTCACCAAAGCGGGCGCCACGCCGTGGATCGGCGGGCTGGCACTGTGGCTACTGGCCAGCTGGGCACATGGGCCGCTAGCCGGAATTCCTGCCGGAATCTGGCGCTGATTCTAGATTTATCGCAATGTGCAGCGGCATGTCGACCGAACCGTCGTCCGTGTGGGCCGCCGATCCGGATTGAGTGCGGCGATCACGTGTGTTCCATCACATCGACACCGTTTTCAGCGAGCCGGGTGCGTTTGTCATAGTCGCCTAGCACCGCCTTGGTCAGTCCGAAGTCAGTGATGGCCAAAATCACCAGTTCGTCTTGATCGGACAGGTTCTTCGACTGATGGAATGCCCAGCGCGGAACGAAGGCAAGCCCGCCGGGCTCGAGCGTCAGGGTCTCCTCGGCGATACGCACTTCGGCCTTGCCGCTGATCACGTAAAAGAGCGATTCATGGGCGTGCTTGTGCAGTTCATTGTTTCGGCCCGCAGCGATTCGCACGACACGCGCGTCGAACGTCTGCGTGCCCGGAAAATCGAGCACTTCAACCGCGAAATCGATTCCCAGCTTTTCGTTGCGGTTGCGGTAAAGTTCACGATGGCGTTCCGCCAGGCTCGTGCCGAACGCGCTTGCCGGATGACCGGCGGCCAACGGCTTGCGCGCTTCGATATTCCTGACGAGGTTGAGTAAATCGGCATTCATGTGACTGCTCCTTGCTTCGCGCCGCGTTCGAGACCGCTGAGCGCGCTCAATTCCGATATGTTGCGGTCAGGATACCATCGCCAGATCGCGATTGTCGGCGCAGGCCAGCGCACGCTCGTACATCCAATCCCAGTAGGCTGAGCGAAGCGACAGGGCCTTGATCATGCCTTTGCGCAGCTCGCCCTTGCCGACTGGCGTCGCAGCATAGCCGCGCGAGATTGCGGTGAGCGCTTCCTGGTGATGGTCGTCGACAGCGGTGTGCAGCGGAAAGAACACGGTGTCGCGCGGGTGCAGATCGACCCGTGCCAAAGCATGGACGAAGGGAATGTAGATCGTACTTACGATATTTTCGGTGCCAAGTCCCAGCGCACCCAGCGCTTCAGCCGCGGAGCCGAAGGTCAGCGTGGACAGGAACGATTCGCGCCAGCACGCCAGCTCAATCGCCTCATTTTGCGCACAATAGGGCGTGATGATCCCGGTCGCCTCGCGAAAGCGCAGAAACAGCTGCGGGTGCGGAATACCCTCGATCCATTCGCGTTCGATGCCCGCAGCGGCAAGTTCCGCATACTCGTCATCGTCGTAAATACCTGATTCTTCCGTCAGATTCTGCAGCAAGCTTGCGCGGTGGCCGGGAGCTTCCAGCTTCGAAATGACCGCAGTGAGGTAACGCGGAAAACTGGCGGAGTAACCGTAGTAATGGTCGGCAAAATCGCGCAGAGCCCACTGTGTGCTGGGCAAATCTCCGGTGCTTAAGGCCTTCAGATAGGGGTGTCGGACCGCACGGTGGCACAGTGCCTCTTCCACCAGATCGTCAATTGAAACAGTCACAAATCCTCCCACTGCGATTGAACGTTAGGTTCCCACCAGCGGGGGCGATCTAGCGTCAATCGTTTGGGAAGCAGAGCGTCCGCCAGGAACCGGTACGCATTTTCACGCACCGGCAGAATCGCTCTACCGGGCGCGGAACCGGATCACAGCCGACTGGGCGGGCGCGCCGCCCTGCGCCGCGCGAAAGCCGCGGAAGCGGGCATGGTTGAAGCCGACCGCGTAGGCCGTGCCGCTCGCGGCCTGGCATCGCAGCGAATAGCTGCGGCCATCTGCCGATTGAACCGGCTTGCCCTGGCATTGCGGGTAGGTGCCAAGTCCAGTGGCGACAAAGCTGTAGCTGGCGGGCGCCATCGGCCGGTCGAAGGTAACGCGCAGGGTGAAGGGCCCCGGCGCAATGACCGCGCCGTCGACAGGGTAACTCGCGACGAAACGCGGCAGGGCGGCGAGCGCCGGTTCGGCGTGGTTCGATGAAATCAGTACGGCGGCAAGGGCAACGGCAGTCAGCATGGCAAGCACTCCCAGCGGCCACACCCGGCGGCCGAAGCCCGCCGCGTGCCGGGTTGCGGTGGCGGAGGAAATCCCAGATTTGTTGTCCCAGATTTTCTGGGGAGCGCCGCCCGTCTGTGCCAGCAGCCTGGCTGCGGCGCGGCTGCTGGTGGTCCCCAGTTTGGCCCGGGCGCTGCGCAGCCGTTCGTTGACGGCGTTGACGCTGAGCCCACACTCCGCCGCGATACTCTTGATGTCATAGCCCTGCGCCAGCAGCTGAAGGCAGTGCCGCTCGCCGTCGGTGAGACTGTCCGCCGTCATCGCACCACCTGCGCCAGCCATTCTGCCTCGGCCTGCTGGGCCCGAGGCAGGTAGGCCAGATCGTGATCGGCGTCGGGTACAAGCACCAGGCGTGCGCGCGGCTGCGCCCGCGCCAACCGCCGAGCGTGGGCCGCAGGGATCATCGTGTCCGCCGTGCCGTGAAGCACCAGCACCGGGGCGCTCACCCGGCCCAGCTTGGCGGCGTTATCGAACCGGTCACGCACCAGCCAGCGGCCCGGCAGCCACGGAAACTTCTCGGCAACGAGATCGGGCAGGCTGGCGAAGGGAGAAACCAGTATCAGCGCGGCAACCCGCCGTTCGGCAGCGAGCTGGGTAGCCGTGCCCGAACCGATCGAATTGCCCACCAGCACCACCCGATCCGCACGAATTCCCTGTGCGCCCAGCCAGTCCAGCGCGGCGTGCCCATCGCGGTAGAATTCCTGCTCGCCCGGCTGGCCCGGATTGGTGCCATAGCCCCGGTATTCGGGCAGCATCACGCCATATCCGGTGTCGGCCAGTGCCTGCATCGCCCGGGCCCCGCCTGCCCAGCTGTCGCCGTTGCCGTGGAAGAACAGCACTGTTGGTTTCCCGGACGCGGGCGGGCGCCAGGCGGCGGCCAGAGCCAGTCCGCCAGCGCTGTCGAAGGTGATCCGGTCATATCCTGGCGGGAGCTCCGCAAAGCCCGCCGGGGCCGGAAAAACCAGGCTGCGCTGTGCGGCATAGAGCCCGCCCACCGTGATGCCATAGGCCAGGCCCAGTCCCAGAACCGCCCCGGCCAGCACCCGGCGCAGCCGCGCCACACGAAGGCTCATGCCCGCGCTTCCTCAACCCCCGCAGAATTGTGGCGCAGCGCCTTCAGCGCGCAGTCGACTATTCCCCCAGCGTTCAAGCCGGCTTCGTCGTACTGCCTGTCGGGACTGTCCTGATCCTGGAACCGGTCGGGCAGGCGCAGGGTGCGGATCTTGAGCCCGGCGTCGGTCAGCCCTTCGTCGCTGGCCATGGTCAGCACGTGGGCCCCCAGGCCGCCGATCGATCCTTCCTCCACCGTGACGACCACATCGTGGCTGGTCATCAGCTGGCGGATCAGATCGCTGTCGAGCGGCTTGGCAAAGCGCAGGTCGGCGACCGTGGTCGAAAGCCCCTTGGCTTCGAGCTGGTCGGCGGCCTTGAGCGCTTCGGCGAGCCGCGTGCCGAGCGAGAGGATCGCCACCTTGGTCCCGTGCCGCACGATCCGGCCCTTGCCGATTTCGAGCCGCTCGGGAACCGCAGGCAGGGGCACGCCGGTGCCGTTGCCGCGCGGATAGCGGAACGCGATCGGACCTGAATCGTGACAGGCAGCGGTATAGGTCATGTGGACCAGCTCGGCCTCGTCGGCAGCGGCCATCACCACCATGTTGGGCAAGGACGCAAGATAGGTCACGTCAAAGCTGCCCGCGTGGGTCGCTCCATCGGCCCCGACCAGCCCCGCGCGGTCGATCGCGAAGCGCACCGGCAGGTTCTGGATCGCCACGTCGTGGACCACCTGATCGTAGGCACGCTGGAGGAAAGTGGAATAGATCGCGCAGAACGGGCGCATTCCCTGCGCGGCCAGGCCCGCAGCAAAGGTCACCGCGTGCTGTTCGGCGATGCCGACATCGAAGGCGCGGTCCGGATGGGCCTGGGCGAATTTGTCGACCCCGGTGCCCGACGGCATGGCGGCGGTAATCGCGCAGATCGTCGGATCGGCGTCGGCCAGCTTGGCCAGTGTCTCGCCAAACACGTTCTGGTAGGCGGGCGCGCTGGCTGCAGCCTTGACCTGCTGGCCGGTCACCACATCGAACTTCTGGACACCGTGGTACTTGTCGGCCGCGGCCTCGGCCGGGGCATAGCCCTTGCCCTTCTGCGTCACGACATGGACCAGGCACGGCCCCTCGGCAGCATCGCGCACGTTTTCCAGGATCGGGATCAGCTGGTCGAGGTTGTGCCCGTCGATCGGGCCGACGTAGTAGAAGCCCAACTCCTCGAACAAGGTGCCGCCCATCGCCATGCCGCGGGCAAATTCGTCGGTCTTCTTGGCCGCCTTGTGCAGGGGTTCGGGCAGGCGCCGCGACAGCCGCCGGGCGATGTCGCGCACCCGCAGGAACGGGCGTGAGGAGACCAGCTTGGCCAGATAGGCCGAAAGTCCGCCGACCGGCGGAGCGATCGACATATCGTTGTCGTTGAGGATCACCACCAGCCGGTTGCCCGCCAGCTTGGCGTTGTTCATCGCCTCATAGGCCATGCCGGCGCTCATCGCGCCGTCGCCGATCACTGCGATCCCCTTACCCGGCGTACCCGCGATCTGGTTCGCCACGGCAAACCCCAGTGCGGCCGAGATCGAGGTCGAGCTGTGGGCGGTGCCGAACGGGTCGTATTCGCTTTCGCTGCGCTTGGTGAAACCCGAAAGCCCGCCGCCCTGGCGCAGCGAACGCATCCGGCTGCGGCGTCCAGTGATGATCTTGTGCGGATAGGCCTGATGGCCGACATCCCAGACCAGCCGGTCTTCGGGCGTGTTGAAGACATAGTGCAGCGCCACGGTCAGTTCGACCACGCCCAGCCCCGAACCCAGATGCCCGCCGGTCTGCCCGACCGTGGCAATGGTTTCGGCGCGCAGCTCGTCTGCCAATGCGCGCAGCTGGGCAGGCGCAAGGCGGCGCAGGTCACCGGGGGTATCGACGGTGTCGAGCAGAGGCGTTGCCGGACTGTGGCTCATGACCGGCGCTTTACACGCTTGATACAGTCAAGTCGATTGGAAGTGCTCAGGAACAGTCCCCGCAGATTCCGCGCAATTCGACCACCGGGCGGATGTCGGCGAAGCCAGCCTGGCGGGCGGCCAGGACCAGCGCCTCGGTCAGTTTGTCATCGTCGATATGGGTGGCGGTGCCGCAGCTGTCGCAGATCAGGAAAATGCAATCGTGGCGGCAGCCCGGGTGCGGGTTGGCGACATAGGCGTTGGCGCTTTCAACCCGGCGGGCCAGGTTGGTTTTCACGAACAGATCGAGGATGCGGTAGACCGAATTGGCGGCCACCCGCTTGCCCCGGGCCTTGGAAACGTCCTCGGCAATATCGTAGGCCGAAGCCGGGCGGGCCTGCGCCATCAAGGCTCCGAACACCTCGCCGCGCATCCCGGTCCACTGTTCGCCTGAGGCAATCAGCTCGGCACGCGCGGCCTCCATCAGGCCTGCGCCGCTGGGTTCGTGGTGGTGATGCTGTGCCGCCATGGGGCGGATATAGGCTGCCCCCGTGCGCGGGGCAATGACCCGATCAGCGAGTCTGGTCGATGACCAGCGGAGCGGCTTCGGCGGTGGCGATCATCCCGTGCCTGGCGCTGTCTCCCCGAAAGCCGACAGTTGCCACCAACGCCGCCGCGCCCAGCGCAAAGCCAAGGGCGAAAGAACGGTAAAGGTCGGGTTTGAACAGGCCCATCGGGATTTGCCTAATGACTGGAGTGATTCGCTTGACGGCCGTCCTGCAGGAACGCGCCTTACCGTCGAGTGAACGACGCACCCTTGTGCACCGCAACACGGCGAAACGATGAATCGGTACGGTGAATCGATTATCCCGCCCGCCGGGCTCAGTGCCGGAAGTGGCGCATTCCGGTGAAAACCATTGCCAATCCGGCCGAATCGGCGGCAGCGATCACTTCGTCATCGCGAATCGAGCCGCCCGGCTGGATCACCGCCGTCGCTCCGGCCTCGGCAGCGGCCAGCAGACCGTCGGCAAAGGGAAAGAACGCATCCGAGGCGACCGCACTGCCGACGGCGCGGGACTGGGCCCAGCCGAACTTCTCTGCCGCCTCAGCGGCCTTCATGGCGGCGATCCGCGACGAATCGCGGCGATTCATCTGGCCCGCACCGATCCCGGCGGTGACGCCATCCTTGGCGTAGACGATCGCGTTGGATTTGACATGGCGGGCCACGGTCCAGGCAAACAGGCAGTCCCTGAGCTCTTGCGGCGTCGGCGCGCGCCTGGTCACCACCTTGAGATCGGTGGCGGTGATTGCCCCGTTGTCGCGGCTCTGGACCAGCAGCCCGCCGGTGATCGGCTTCACGTTGAGGCCACCCCGGCGCGGATCGGGCAGCTCGCCGGTCAGCAGCAGGCGCAGGTTCTTCTTGCCGGCAAACACGGCGCGCGCCGCAGCGTCGGCCGCAGGGGCTACCACGACCTCGGTAAATATCGCACAGATCGCCTCGGCCGTCGGCCCGTCGAGCGCGACGTTAGTGGCGACGATTCCGCCAAAGGCCGAAACGTCGTCACACGCCAGTGCGCCCTGCCAGGCTTCGAGCAGGCTGCCGGCCTGCGCAACACCGCAAGGGTTGGCGTGCTTGACGATCACCACCGCCGGATCCTGACCGCGAAACTCCGCCGCCAGTTCAAGCGCGGCATCGGCGTCGCTCAAATTGTTGTAGGACAGTTCCTTGCCCTGAATCTGCTCGGCCTGCGCAATGCCGCGGATATGCGGCCCGACCGGGACATACAACGCGGCCTGCTGGTGCGGGTTTTCGCCATAGCGCAGCGCTTCCACCCGGCGCCCGTTGAGGCTCAGCATTTCGGGGAACTGCTGCTGCTGGTCGGCAAAGGCAAACCATTGGCTGATCATCGCATCGTAGGCAGCGGTGGCGGCATAGGCGCGCGCGGCCATCAACCGGCGGAAATCGTATCCGATCGCCCCGCCGCGTGCCGCCAGTTCGGCCAGCAGGCCGGCATAGTCGGACGGATCGGTGACGATCGTCACGAAAGCATGGTTCTTGGCCGCCGAGCGAACCATGCTGGGCCCGCCGATGTCGATATTCTCGATAATCTCGTCGCGCGCCGCGCCTTTGGCGACGGTAGCTTCGAAGGGATAGAGGTTGACCACCACCAGATCGATTGCACCGATGCCGTGGGCCTCCATCGCGGCGGCGTGCTCGGGATTGTCGCGCACCGCCAGCAGGCCGCCGTGGACCGTGGGATGCAAGGTCTTGACCCGACCGTCCATCATCTCGGGAAAGCCGGTCAGCTCGGAAATGTCCTTCACCACCAGCCCGGCATCGCGTAGCGCCTTGGCCGTGCCGCCGGTCGAAACCAGCTCTACGCCGCGCTCGGCCAACGCCTGACCCAATTCGACCAGCCCGGCCTTGTCCGACACCGAGAGCAGCGCCCGGCGGATCGTCACGTCAGTCACGTGGAATTACCCCATTTTCTTGAGCAGCCAGGCAAAGGTGCCTCCGCCGCGTGAAACCATCCCCGAGATCACCAGCTGCTGGATCGGCTGAGGGCGGCCCTGGCCGTCGGCCCAGATGCTCTCTTCCAGCGTGACCTGCCCCTCGCCCCCGGATCGGAACTGCCAATAGGAGCCGTCGGGAAGGGCCAGCCCCGCCCCCTGCCCGTCTTCGGAAAGGCCGACATCGATCCCCGCGCCGAGGTGAAAACGGATCGCAAAGGCGACCTTGCCGGTCTTGCCCTTGATCCCCTTGGGCACCAGCAGGTCTTCCCCGCGCAGTTCGCTGCCATCGTCGCGCAGGATCAGGATGCGGCGGTGGATCAGTCCATGGCGCGAGGCATAGCCGTTGTGGCTCGCTTCCAGCCGGGTTGCACCGCCGTGCCGGTCACCCGGCACGGTGCGGCGATCGACCTCAACCTCGGACACCCCGCTGCCCAGCTTCCCGCCGATCACCACTGCGGTGGAATTGGCATCGTCGAGCACCAGGGTGGAATGGGCGGCCGTCGCGCGCAGGCCCTGTTCCAGCCGTACCGGCACCAGACCGCCGGCGCAGGCCGCGCCACCGCAGTTGACTACCACCCGCTGACCGGCGTGGCTGAGCTCGAACGCCAAGGTCGAGGCGCAGCCCGAGCGGGTGTGCCGCGCCAGCGGCGGGGGCGCCGCATCGAACTGCAGCACGGTCTTGGCGGCGACCACCCGTTGATAGCCCCACTGGCGGACGTCGCGCAGCGGCCGGGTCCGCACACCCGATGCAGCGACCAGCGCCGAGACGTCCGCCGCATCGACCGCCCAGGCGCCTTGCCACGAGCCGAGCGATCCATCGCCATGGCTCAGCGCCAACAAGGGGGGAACCAGCAGGCTCATGATCGCGTCGAGCGCAGGCGGCGGATCGCGCCGGACCGCCTGATAGCAGGCCCTGAGCCGCACCAGCAGCGCGATCGCTTCCATCTGGGCAAGCGGGCTGCGCGACAGCACCCCGCCATCGTCGCCGACCACTTCGCCCAAGGTGCGGATCAGTCCCGCTTCCCCGAACAGGCGGCGCGGCTTGCCATCGGGCAACAGCAGACCCGCAGCAACGATCCCGCACCAGGCAGCTACCGCACCAAGCAGGTCCTCTGCCCGGCCGACATTCTTGTCGAGCCAGCGCGCGGTTTCGCTAAGCGCGGCAAAAACGCGGGCGCGCAGGACCTTGTCGCTGCCGGACAGGATCAGCGGTGCGTGGACCAGCCAGTTGAGCTCGCGCGCGCCGGCGTTGGCCAGGCTCCAGGCCGGCCCCTTGCCGGGACGGGCCGGCAACTTGGGGTTGGCGTTCAACCAGGCGGACAGGATCCGTTCGGCCACCGGCGCCCCTTGCTCCCGCGGAGCGCAGGCCTCGAGATCGGCCAGCCAGGCGAAGGAATGGACGACCCGCTCCAGCGGCGGAGTCATCCGCGCTGCCCCGGCAAAGTCGATCTGAGCAATCGGCGCCTTGACCCCGTGGACCAGAAAATGCCCGGCGCGCAGCGCGGTGCCGGCCACCTTCGATCCCGGCAGCGGACTCGCAACCGTGGCGAGCAACCGGACCTTCGCAGGCTTGCCAAACGGCGCGGACAGGGCCGAGCCCGGAATGCCCAGCCGGTAGGCCAGCCGCAGCAGCCGCTCCCCCGGGCCAACCGACGGCGGCGCGAAATCGGCCAAGGCCAGCGCACGGCCCGGCTCTATCACCTCGCCCGGAGTCTGAGTCGGCAGCGAATCGGCGGGCGGAACCTGCGCTTCGCTCACCACGCCCTCCTCATGCTGACCGCCCAGCGGGATCGCCATGGCGCCGGCTGCGACCACATCGTTCGCGTCGTGACCGGCATCGGGGCGGGTGGAGACGGCATCGACCATGGCTCACTCTGCCGCCTTGAGAGCGGCGATGTTGGCCGCGTAGCGCTCCGGGCCGCCGCGAAAGGTTGCCGTGCCGGCCACCAACACGTCGGCCCCGGCCGCCACGCACAGCCGCGCGGTTTCAACATCAATCCCGCCATCGACCTGCAGCCGGATGGCGCGCCCGCTCTTGTCGATCGCCTTGCGCACGGCTTCGATCTTGCGCAGCTGGCTGGTGATGAAGCTTTGTCCGCCAAACCCCGGGTTGACACTCATCACCAGGACCAGATCGATCTCCTCGTAGAGGTAGTCGAGCATCTTGGCCGGAGTCGCCGGATTGAGCGAGACACCGGCCTGCTTGCCCAGGGCCTTGATCGCCTGGACCGTTCGGTGGGCATGCGGCCCGGCTTCGGGATGAAAGGTGATGATGTCGGCCCCGGCCTCGGCAAAGGCCGCGATGTACGGATCAACCGGAGCGATCATCAGGTGGACGTCGAGCGGCTTGGCGGTGTGGGGCCGCAGCGCCTTAACCACCATCGGCCCGATCGTGATGTTGGGCACGAAGTGGCCATCCATCACATCTACGTGGATCCAGTCCGCTCCTGCCGCATCCACAGCGCGCACTTCTTCGCCCAACCGGGCAAAGTCGGCGGAGAGGATCGACGGAGAAATCAGCGGCGCGGGCATGAACGGATGCGAGCTCCCTCCCCCGGCGCTTACCCACCACATCTTGGGGCGACAAGCGCAGATTCGCGTGTTTTCCACACAGTATCTCGGACCTTGCCGCTTTGGGACAGGCCCCAGCCAGCGGCCATCATCAGCGGGTCGCAGCCCGTTTCGGGGCTTTGCAGGCGACGACGGTTCGGTTAGTCTCGTGTGCGGGGCGTTTGGGCGCAGGAAACGGGAAGGGGCAAGGATGCTGCGGTCGGTTCGATGGAGGCACAGCGGTGGATGGGCTTTGGCGGCACTGGCGCTGGGATTCGGTGTCCTGCCAATCCCGGCCCACGCTCAGGATGCGCCGCCGGCGGGCTGCACCGGTCCGGTGAGCCAGACTTGGCTCACCGTCACTGTGGACGACGTGCGCAGCGCCAACGGGTTGATCGCGCTGACCCTCTACGCCGATGACAGTTCGCGCTTTCTGGTCAAGCGCGGCTCGCTGTATGTCACGCGGGTCCCGGCCGCTGCAGGCGCAACGCAGGCCTGCATCTTCCTGCCGCAGCCCGGCGTCTATGCCGTGGCGGTCTATCACGACGAGGACGGCAATCAGGCTTTCAAGCGCACCGGCCTGGGGCTGCCTGCCGAGGGATTCGGCTTTTCGAACAATCCGGCAACTCTGGCCGGGCTGCCCAGCTTCCGCTCGGTCCGCCTCAATGTGACGCGCAGCGGGCTGTCGACCCGGATCCGGATCAAGTACCCGTGATTCAGCCGTAGAACTGCGGCAGGTACTGCGGGGCCTGCGCTTCTGCCAGCGCGTGCGCGCGCGGATCGTCGACGTCGAGCCACCAGGCGCCATCGATCTCCATCGTCGCTGCCCGGTCGGCGTCAGCCAGCCGCTGCATCCCTTCGGACAGGCTGCCGGCCTTGCCGTCGGCAATCGCCGCGCGGATCGCATCGGCCAGTTCGGGGGTGGCAAGGAAGGCGCCGCAATCAACCGCGTCATAGCGGGCGATCGTCTTGCCGATCGCACGGATGAATCCGCGCTCACCGGTTTCAACCCAGGTCGCGTCGTCGGCATCGACCAGTGGACTATCGATCCGGCGGTCGATCGCCAAGGTGACCCCGCGGTCGGCTCCGCCCTGCTGCGCCAGGCGGTCGAGTATCCCGGCAC
>JABFRE010000087.1 GCA_013141325.1 Novosphingobium sp. | reverse complement strand
TGCAGCGCGCCGTGCGGCTCGTTGCGGTGGCAGCAGCCGTTCTCCACGATCCGCAAGGGCAGGTCGCGGTAGCTTTTGATCCCCTGACGGAAGATCAGCACGTGGGCCGGGCAGTTCATCGGCTTCAAGGCCATCCATTCGGCATCGCCGCTGATGACAGGGCCTTCGTCCTCGGTATTGGGCACCTCGTCGGGGATGACGAACATGTTGGCGCGGTACTTGCCCCAGTGGCCGGACTGCTCCCACTGGCGCGCGTCCATCACCTGCGGGGTCTTGACCTCCTTGCAGCCGGCAGACTGCACCGCGCGGCGGATATAGTCCTCCAGCTCGCGGTAGATCACATAGCCCTGCGGGTGCCAGAACACCGATCCGTGGGCTTCGGCCTGAAGGTGGAACAGGTCCATCTCCTGCCCCAGCTTGCGGTGATCGCGCTTGGCCGCTTCCTCCAGCCGGACGAGGTGGGCGTCGAGCTGCTTCTTGTTCAGCCAGCCGGTGCCGTAGATCCGGCTGAGCATCGCGTTTTTCTGGTCGCCGCGCCAATAGGCGCCCGAAACCCGGGTCAGCTTGAAGGCCGCCGGATCGAGCTTGCCGGTGCTGGGCAGATGCGGCCCCCGGCACATGTCGAGCCAGTCATCGCCCGACCAGTAGACGCTCAGATCCTCGTCGCCAGGCAGTTCGGCGGCCCATTCGGCCTTGAAGCTTTCCCCCTGCTGCTTCCAGCGCGAGATCAGCTGTTCGCGGCTCCACACTTCGCGGCGCAGCGGCTTGTCGGCCTGGATGATCCTGCGCATTTCGGCTTCGATCGCCGGAAGGTCTTCCTCGGTGAAAGGCCGGTCCCTGGGCGCGAAGTCATAATAGAACCCGTCGTCCGTGCTCGGCCCGAAGGTGATCTGGGTTCCGGGAAACAGCGCCTGCACCGCCTCGGCCAGAACGTGAGCGAAATCGTGCCGGGCCAGATCCAGCGCATCGCCCTCGTCCCGCGAAGTAACCAGCGCCAGCGCGCAATCGCCGGAAAACGGCCGGGTCAGGTCGACCAGCTCGCCGTCGATCCGCGCCGCCAGCGCGGCCTTGGCAAGGCCGGGGCCGATTGCCGCGGCGACATCGGCCGGGGTCGATCCCGCCGGCATTTCGCGCACCGATCCATCGGGCAGGCTGATCTTCAACATCTCGGACATGGGTTACTCTCACCGTTCGTGCCGGCGCTTTGGCACAAGGCCGCGCATACCGGAAGGGGCGGCGCTTGGGTTTCAGCAAGTTCGGGGGAAACGCCAACCGCCCGAACCCGGACGGCGGCGCGCTTTCGCTCAGGCGAAGACGGCCAGCCCCGGGGGAACCCGGGTGGTGGTAGTAGTCTGCAAGGCGCGTTGGTGCGTCATCGTGCGGAGGGGGTAGCAGCAGAACGTGAACATTTCAAACCATGCAACGGCGGCTGGTTTGGCGACCCTTGAATGGTTCACGCAGAGACGCAGAGAAAAAAAAGAGGACACAGAGGTGTACGCTTGCGGCGCAGCCACCCTTTCTCCGAACGGTCCATTAAAGACGCAGCCGGCGACATCTCGATAGAGCCTTCGGCTCGGCGCAGCACTCTGCGTCCTCTTTTTCTTCTCTGCGTCTCTGCGCGAACCAATCGGCGTTCTCGAACCCGCGCGAACGCCGAGACAAAACTCAAACGGAAAACTTCCGCTGCCCGGCCAGTACGGTCATCCGCTTGGTTCCGGCCAGCTGGGTTCCGCGCTGGCGTACCGTGGTCAGGAAACGGAATTCGCCGGTGACCGCCTTGGGGGTCAGTTCCACCGCCAGATAGCCGCGCTGCGCGGTGTCGCACCATTTGAGCTGCGGGTTGCGGGCGACGGTATCGCGGGCAAGGTCGGCGGGCTGGCGCCAGCGGACCGAGCCTTCGGCACCGGGCGAGGTAACGCTGTGCCCGGCCAGTTCGACCCCGACCCGCTGGCCCTTGCGGTCCAGATCGAAGGCCCAGGCGTTGTGACTGTCGCCCGCCAGCACCAGCAGGTTGGCATTGGCTTCCTGCGCGGACTTCAGCAGCCGGTCGCGGGCGGCGGGATAGCCATCCCAGGCATCCATGTTCCACGGCAGTCCGACGGCAGAGGCGCGCTGGGCGTTGTCGATCCGCTTCTTGAGCCAATCGGGCGAATCCGCCGCCATCCCCTCGCCCAGATTTGTCGGCAGGGCGAGCTGACCCATGATCACTTGCTGAATCAGTACTTGCCACGGTTTGCGCGCGCGGGTCGATGCCTCGAGGCTGCTGGCGAGCCAGCCCTCCTGCGCCGCGCCGAGCAGACCGCGCGCCGGATCGCGCCACACCCCGTCGCGGAACGCGGCGAGCGCTTCGGCCGCCTGCTGCGGGGTGGTCTTGTCGGTGAGTGCGCTCAGATCGAACGGCTTGCTGCGCGCGACATGCCGGGTTTCCAGCCGGAACAGCGATGCCAGATCGCCGATCTCGTAGCTTGCCCAATAGTCGTCGGATACCGGCAGCCATTCGCGGTAGGCGCGTTCCGACGCAGCCTTGCGCGCGGCCCAGTCGCCTTCGGTCTTCGGCTGATGGTTTTCGGCGCCGCCTTCCCAGGTATCGTTGGCGGTTTCGTGATCGTCCCAGACAGTGATCATCGGATAGAGCTGATGGATCCGCTGCAGGTCGGGATCGGATCGGTAGGTAGCGAAGCGTTCGCGGTAATCGGCCAGCAGCACAGCTTCGTTCACCGGGACCAGCCGGTCTGCCACGATCTGCTTGGTGCCGGGATATTCGCCGCGCTCGTACTCATAGAAATAGTCGCCCAGATGCAGCGCCAGGTCGAAGTCTCCGGCCTCGGCGGCGTGGGCATAGGCGTTGAACCAGCCGAAGCCGTAGTTGGAGCACGAGAAGACCGCGATGCGGTAACTGGGCAGCTTGCCGACCGGCAGGGTCTTGGTGCGTCCGACCGGCGACATTTCGCCCGATGGCGCGACAAAGCGGTAGAAGTACCATTGCCCCGGCGAAAGGCCCGTGGCCCAGGCCTTGGCGCAGCAATCGTTGGCCGGGGACGCGGTGACTTCGCCGCCGGCCAGGGTCCGGGCAAAATCGGCGCTGTCCGACACCTGCCAGCGCAGCACGGTGTCGGCCGCAGCGGCAAAGCGGGTCCACAGCAGTACCCGGTCCGGCCCCGGCTCGCCGCTGGCCACCGCGTGGCTGAACCCCTTGGCCGCGCCCGCCGCCAGCAGCGGAGCGCCGATCCCGGCCAGCCCCAGCGCGCCCAGCTTGAGCAGGCCGCGGCGGCTGGGTG
>JABFRE010000210.1 GCA_013141325.1 Novosphingobium sp. | reverse complement strand
CGCGGTCTGCCCGGCGATCCGGCGGTCCGCAGCCTGGCTGACGTTATCGCCTTCAACCGGGCCCATGCCGCCGAGGAGCTGCGCTGGTTCGGGCAGGAAACCTTTGAAAAGGCCGACAAGCTCGATGATGCCGAGGCCTATCGCAAGGCCCGTGAGAATTCGCTGCGGCTAGCCGGGGCCGAGGGGATCGACAAGCTGCTGGCGCAGTACAAGGTCAGCCTGCTGATCGCCCCCACCGGTCCGCCGGCCTGGCCGATCGATCTGATCGCGGGCGATCATTATCTCGAGATCGGTGCCGGCAGCCTGCCCGCGATCGCCGGATACCCCCACCTGACCGTGCCGATGGGCGCGCTCGAAGGATTGCCAGTGGGCCTCTCGTTCATCGGTGCGCAGTGGCAGGACAAGGCTGTGCTCGAGGCCGGTGCGGCCTACGAACGCACACGCACGGCACCGCTCCATGCCCCCACCTTCCGGCGCTGGGGCGAATGAGCCAGGCGGCCGCCGCGATCCAGCCGGTGGCGATCCCGCGGGGTACGGTGCTGTTCCGCCCCGATGACGCCTGCGCGGGCTTCGTGGTGGTCAGCGCGGGCACGATCAAGGTCTCGCTCACCGCCGAAAATGGGCGCGAAATCGTGCTCTACCGGGTGCGTCCAGGCGAAATCTGTCTGCAAACCTTCGGCTGTCTGGTCAACCACGGTGCCTATTCGGCCGAAGGAATCGCGGAAACCGATCTGGTGCTCGAAATCATCCCGGCCGGCGAGTTTCAGCGCCGAGTGACGGCCGAGCCGGAATTTCGCCAGCGCTTGTTCTCGGCTGTCGCTGCGCGCTTTGCCGACCTGGAACGGCTGGTGGAAGATGTGGCGCTTTCCAGCATTGAGGAGCGGCTGGCCCGCGCCCTGCTGCGGCTGGCCGAAGGCGGCGCCATGGTCGATGCGACCCACGAGGCGCTGGCGACCGAAATCGGGTCAGCCCGCGCCGTGGTCAGCCGTCAGCTGGGCGCCTTCGCCCGCGACGGGCTGGTGGCGGTGGAGCGCGGCCACATCGCGCTGGTCGATCCCGAAGGACTGAAGCATCTGGCCCATCCGGCGGAATAATTTCGCCTTGGTGACAATGTCACCGACACGCCCCGCGCCGCGTGCGATCCCCTGCCTGTCCAAACATGAAGGGGGACAGGAAATGACCCGCAATGAAGGCACTGTCGATCGCGCGTTGCGCATTGTCGTTGGCTTGGTGCTGCTCTATTTCGCGCTGACCGGGCAGTATACGCCGTGGAGCTGGATCGGCGTGGTGCCGCTGCTGACCGGTGTGGTCGGATTTTGCCCGCTGTACCGGGTGCTCGGGATGAGTACCTGCAAGGCGGCGTGACCCGTTCCGGATTCCGGAGCGTTCTGCCACCATACCCGCAGGGCATGCCGGCCGGATAAGACGACGGCCTGACGCGAGCCCCCACTCGCGTCAGGCCGTTTGTGTTGCCCCTCTGGGCCGAAGCGCAGGAATTACTTCTTCGCCGCAGGCTTCTTCGCGGCGGTCTTCTTGTCGGCCTTCGGCGCTGCCTCGGCCTTTTCGGCCTTGGGCTTTGCCTCCTTTTTGGCGGCAGGCTTCTCGTCCTTGGCCGGGGCTGCCTTCTTCGCCGCCGCTTTCTTGGCGGGCTTGGCGGCCGGCTCGGCGGTTTCCTCGGCTTCGATCGCGGCCTGGAGTTCGTCGCGGGTCACGGTTTTTTCGGTGACTTCGGCCTTGTCGAACAGGAAGTCGACCACCTTGTCCTCATAGAGCGGCGCGCGCAGCTGGGCGGCGGCCATCGGATCCTGCTGGACGTATTCGTAGAACCGCTGGCGGTCTTCCGGGCGGTACTGCTGGGCGGCCTGCGCCATCAGCATCTGCATTTCCTGGCTGGTGACATCGACGCCGTTGGCCTGGCCGATTTCCGAGAGCAGCAGGCCCAGACGGACGCGGCGCACGGCGATGGCGCGGTAATCGTCCTTCTCCGCCTCGATTTCCTTGAGCGCGGCGGCGGGATCCTCCTCGTTCGCGGCTTCCTGGGTCAGCTGCTGCCAGATCTGGGCGAATTCGGCTTCGACCATCGAGGGCGGAACGTCGAAATCGTGCCCGGCGGCGAGCTGATCGAGCAGCGCGCGCTTCATCTGGGTGCGGGTCTGCCCGGCGGTTTCCTGTTCCAGCTGCCCGCGCAGCAGGCCCTTGAGCTGGTCCAGCCCTTCGAGGCCGAGACTCTTGGCGAAGGCATCGTCGGCCTTGGTTTCGCCAGCCACCTTCACCGCCTTGACGGTGATGTCGAAGGTGGCGTCCTTGCCCTTCAGGTTGTCGGCCGGATAGTCGGCCGGGAAGGTCACGGTGATGGTCTTTTCATCGCCTTCCTTCACGCCGACCAGCTGCTCTTCGAAGCCGGGGATGAAGCGGCCTGCGCCGAGTTCCAGCGCGGTATCCTGCGCTGCACCGCCATCGAAGGGGGTGCCGTCCAGCTTGCCCAGGAAATCGATGATCAGCTGATCGCCGTTTTCGGCCTTCTTGCCCTTTTTGGCGTCGGTGAAATTCTTGGCGCCAGCGGCCAGCTTGGCGACCTGCTCGTCCACTTCGGCATCGCTCACCGGGACCACCAGCTTGTCGAGCTTGAGCCCATCGAGCGCGGGGGCGGCGATGGTCGGCAGCACTTCCAGGCTGACGGTCAGCGCGGCGTCCTTGCCCTCCTCATAGCCTTCGGCAAGGTCGATCTGCGGCTGCATCGCCGGGCGCAGCTTGTTGTCGGCCACCACCTTGTCGATCGCTTCGCGCACCGAAGTGTTGAGCGCTTCCTGATGCAGCTGGGGACCGTGCATCTTCTTGACCAGATTGGCCGGGACCTTGCCGGGGCGGAAGCCGGGCATGCGCACCTGCGGGGCGATCTTGGTAACCTCGCCCTCGATCCGCGCGGCGATATCCTTCGCCGTGATCGTCACCGTGTAGGCGCGCTTCAAACCTTCGTTGGTGGTCTCGACAATCTGCATGACAATAGGAGCCTTCTCGAACTGCAATCTCTTCGCCGCAACCGGGCCGGGTGAACTGGTGCGGGCGAAGGGACTCGAACCCCCACATCTTGCGATACTGGTACCTAAAACCAGCGCGTCTACCAATTCCGCCACGCCCGCGGCCGACGAAGCCTTGAATCAAGGCGTGGCCCTTAGTGACCCCGATGCAAAAGGGCAAGCGCGGAAGCCTTGCATTGCGCCGCCGCCGCGCCCACTTGTGAACCAGACAGGAGGAGTGCCGCCATGGCCACCCAACCGCCACCCCGTCCCAACCGGATCGAGCCCCAGGC
>JABFRE010000170.1 GCA_013141325.1 Novosphingobium sp. | reverse complement strand
CACCCGCCCGCGGGTCAGATCGGCGGCGCTGGCGGCGCTGCGGGTATCGCGGCTGGTGATGTTCGCCCAGTTGTAGCCGCCGTTGATCGTCGCGCTGACCTCTCCCGCCGGCAGGCGCAGCGGGCGGCCGATCAGCGTGACCTGGCTGGTCAGGCGCTCGGTATTGCTGATCGCGGTATCGAAACCGGTTCCGCCGAACCGGTCGATCCGGGTTCGGGTATCCCCGTGGGTGACATCGGCGGTCGCGGAAAACTGCCATTGCCCGAAATTGGTGTTGAGCCCTGCCCCGCCCGAGATGTTGGTCACATGGCTGACCCGCTGAAGCGGCGCGTCCAGCGCATCGAGCCCCGATCCGCTGCGGCTGTCGGCCCGGGTGGCATTGCCGTTGAGGCTGAGCTGGCCGCCCTTGCCATCCTTGCCCAGCCCGGTCGACCAGCTGAGATTGAGCCCGAAATTGCGGGAATCAGCGATCAGGGTGCGGTAGTCCGCCGGGTTCGGACGCCCAGCCAGCGGGGGCGTCGTCTGGATCACGCCGCGTTCGCTTTCGGTCAGCGGAGAGGTATCGTCGGTGGAAGCGGTGACGCTGAACCGGCGCGGCCCCTGGATTTTCAGCAGGGTCCCTTCGAGCGCCCAGGTCGAAAAGCCGCCGCGGGTCGGCACGCCCAGTTTCGCCTCAAGGCTGCGGCTGCGGAAATTGTCCTTGAGGATGAAATTGATCACCCGCGCATCGGCCGGATAGCCATAGCGCAGCGCCACTTCCTCAGGCAGCACTTCCATCCGCTTGATCGCTTCGGGCGGGAAATTGCGCATTTCGCGGAAATTGGTGATCCGCTGGCCGTTTACCAGGATCACCGGCTGGCCATCGCCCCGCCCCCGGCCCGATCCGGTCTGTGCACCAACCTTGGCCAGCAGGTCGGTGATCGATCCCGCACCCAGTGCGGCGATTTCGTTCTCATCATAGGTCGCCACCGGAGCCTGCGCCGCATCGACCTGCCCTTTGAGACGGGTCGCGATCACCACGATCTGGCCCTTTTCGTCGAGCACATCGTCCTGAGCGGCGGCAGGGGCTTCTGCGGTCCCCACCGACTGGGTCTGTGCAATTCCCGTGCCCGGGAAGGCCAGCAAGGCCGCCAGCACGGCCAGCGAAGTGGTTGATCTTGTCATGCAAATCCTGTGAGCGAGCGGGATTGGCCTGTCCGCTCTCGTTCGACCAAGTGCTGTTGCACTGCGGCAATCGACTTTGCCAGTTGCTTAACGCGGCCTCCATAGAGCGCGAATTCGCGGCCTGCCCAGCCCCACTTCGGTAACAAATTGTCACCAGACGCCGCTGCCCGGCTGGTGCTGACACGCCAAAGGCTTCCCTTTTCCACCACTCGCGGTTATGGCGCGCGCCAATGTCGAAGCCCAAAAACGGAAACTGAGCGCGGATGGCGAAGGAAGAACTGCTCGAAATGCGTGGAACGGTAGTAGAACTGCTGCCCAACGCCATGTTTCGCGTCCGCCTGGAAAACGATCACGAGATCCTTGGCCACACCGCCGGCAAGATGCGCAAGAACCGCATCCGCGTGCTGGTGGGCGACGAAGTGCTGGTCGAACTGACCCCCTATGACCTGACCAAGGGGCGGATCACCTATCGCTTCATGCCGGGCCGTGGCGGCCCCGGGCAGTATTGAGCACCTCCCAAAAGCTCGTTCTGGCCAGCTCCTCGCCGCGCCGCCGCGACCTGCTGGCGCGGATCGGTGTGACTGCGGACCGGATCGAAAGCCCCGATATCGACGAGAGCCCGCTGACGGGCGAATTGCCGCGCGCCTATGCGCTGCGGCTGGCCGAGGGCAAGGCCCGCGCCGTTCATCGGCAAGCGGGTGAGATCGTGCTGGCCGGGGATACCACCGTCGCCCTGGGCCGTCGGATCCTGCCTCCGGCGGACAGTGAAGCCGTTCAGCGCGATCTGCTGGGCCTGCTATCCGGGCGGCGTCACCGCTGCATCTCGGCGATCTGCGCCATCGACACCGCTGGAACGGCGCGGACCCGCGTCGCCGAAACGGTGGTGGCTTTCAAGCGCCTCTCTCCCGCCGAGATCGATGCGTACATTGCCAGCGGCGAAGGGCTGGGCAAGGCCGGCGGCTATGCCATCCAGGGCCGGGCCGAGGCGCTGATCCGGTTCCTTTCCGGAAGCCATTCGGGCGTGATCGGTCTGCCGCTGTTCGAAACCCGCGCGCTGCTGCGGTCGGCAGGCTACCCCCTTGTCTGAGTGGCTGGTCGAAGAGGGGATCGGCGAGGAACGCGCGATCCTGCTGGACTGCGGCCACGCCATCGCGGCGCGCCTGCGCTGGCCGGGCGGGCTTGAGGCCGGGCAGGTCGAAGATGCCCGGTTGGTTGCCCGCACCGCCAATTCGCGCCGCGGCACCGCGCGGTTCGCGTGCGGCGAGGAAGCGTTGGTGGACAGCCTGCCACATGACGCCAGCGAAGGCACCGTGATGAGACTGGCCGTGACCCGCTCGGCGATCGCGGAGCGCGGGCGGCTCAAGCGCGCGCAGGCCCGCCCCAGCCCGGAGGCGCCGCGCCCTGCTCCGACGCTGGCTGAAGATTTGGGCGCGCGGGTAGTCGGGCGGTTCCCGGCGGGCCTGTGGGACGACCTGTTCAGCGATGCCTGGTCGGGCGAAGTCGCGTTTTCGGGCGGCGCGCTGACCATCACACCGACCCCGGCGATGACCCTGGTCGACATTGACGGTACCCTGCCGCCGCGCGAGCTGGCACTGGCTGCCGTCGAGCCGCTGGCCGGGGCCCTGGCACGGCTCGATCTGGCCGGATCGATCGGGATCGACTTCCCGACCCTGCCCGACAAGAACGATCGCAAGCAGATCGACGGGGCGCTGGAACGCGCCCTCGCTGACTGGTCGCATGAACGCACTGCGATGAACGGGTTCGGTTTTGTCCAGATCGTCGCAAAACTGCGCCATCCCGGCCTGCTCCACCGGATCCAGACCGACCGCGCCGCGGCCAGCGCCCGCCGCCTGCTCCGCCTGGCTGAACAGGTGAGCGAACCCGGCGCTCTGCTGCTGACCTGCCGCCCGGCGGTCAAGGCGGCTCTGCGCAGCGACTGGCTGGCCGAATTGACCCGACGCAGCGGGCGCGCCGTGCGCATCGAAAGTGATCCCACGCTTGCCTTGGACGCCGCCTTCGCTCAGGCGGTGCCGCTATGACCAGCTCAACCCAGCGCTGCCCGATCTGCCGCAAGCCCCGCGTGGCCGCGCACGCCCCGTTCTGTTCGACCCGCTGCAAGGACCGCGATCTGGTCCGCTGGCTGGACGATGGCTATGCCC
>JABFRE010000019.1 GCA_013141325.1 Novosphingobium sp. | reverse complement strand
CCGGTTTCCTTGATCCAGGTCTGGAACTTGAGCAGCTCGGCCTGAAGCAGGAATTTCTCGCGCTCGTAGTCCTTGCGCAGCATCTTGTACTTGTAGGGATAGCCGCCGCGCTGCCAGCCGGGCGCCAGCTCGTCGCTGGTCTGGCGCATCGGGATCGACTGCTCGGGCATGCCCAGCAAGGCGCGCAGCCGCGCGGCGTCGTCCGGGGCGGCACCGTCGATCAGCGCCTCGATTTCGCGCAAGGATCCGCGCGCGGCCAGCGCCTCGACCGCCGCCATTGCCGCCTGCTGGGCGGCGACCACGCGTTCCTGCGCGATGCCTTGCCCCAATGCCCTGATGGGATAGCCCCCGGCCTCGCTCTCGGAATCGTCGTTCATCGCTTGATCCACACCGCTGGTGGCAAAGTGTTGCAGTTTTATTGCAGCGGCGCGGTTTGCACGGGCCGGCCGGTCCCGATTCAGGGCACCAGCACCGTGTCCTTCGGCTCGGCCAGTGTCTGTGGATAGTCGAGCGTATAGTGCAGCCCGCGGCTTTCCTTGCGCTCCAGCGCGGAGCGGACGATCAGGTCGGCGCATTGCAGCAGATTGCGCAGCTCGATCAGGTCGGTGGAGACGCGGAAGTGGCCGTAATAGTCCTCCACCTCGCCGGTCAGCATCCGGATCCGGTGGGCGGCGCGCTCCAGCCGCTTGGTGGTCCGCACGATCCCGACATAGTTCCACATGAAGCGGCGGATTTCGGTCCAGTTCTGCTTGATGATCACCTCTTCGTCGGAATCGGTGACCCGGCTTTCGTCCCAGCCGCGGACCGGCGGCGGGGCCTCGAAGCTGTCCCAGCGGGCCAGGATGTCGTGGGCGGCGGCCTCGCCGAATACGAAGCATTCGAGCAGGCTGTTGGAGGCAAGGCGGTTGGCTCCGTGGAGCCCGCTTTCGGTGCATTCGCCCGCCGCATAAAGCCCGGGCAGGTCGGTGCGGCCATTGAGATCGACCACGATCCCGCCGCAGGTGTAATGCTGGGCCGGGACCACCGGAATCGGGCCCTTGGTCATGTCGATGCCCAGCCCGATCAGCTTTTCGTAGATGTTGGGGAAGTGTTCGCGCACGAATTCCGGCGGCTGGTGGCTGATGTCGAGATGGACGAAATCGAGCCCGTCGCGCTTGATCTCGCTGTCGTTGGCGCGCGCGACGATATCGCGCGGGGCCAGTTCGGCGCGCTCGTCATAGTCGGGCATGTAGCGGTGCCCCGTCTTTGGGTTGATCAGCCGCCCGCCTTCGCCGCGCACCGCCTCGGTGATCAGGAAATTCTTGACGTCAAGGTTGTAGAGGCAGGTCGGGTGGAACTGCATCATTTCCATGTTGCCGACCCGCGCGCCCGCGCGCCAGGCCATGGCGATCCCGTCGCCGGTGGCGCCGCGCGGCGCGGTGGAGAACTGATAGACGCGGCCTGCCCCCCCGGTCGCGAGAATCGTTGCCCGCGCGGTGTGCGCCGCGACCTTGCCGGTCTGTTCGTCAAGGGCATAGACCCCCCAGACCCGGCCCGATCCGGAATAGCGCTCTTCGTGCTTGCCGGTGATCAGGTCGATGCACGAGCTGTGCGGCAGCAGGGTGATGTTCGGGTGCGCCTCGGCGGCTTTCAGCAGCGCTTCCTGCACCGCCCAGCCGGTGGCGTCGGCAACGTGGACGATCCGCCGGTGGCTGTGCCCGCCCTCGCGGGTCAGGTGCAGATGCTCGCCCTCGGTATTGAAGGGCACGCCCAGTTCGACCAGCCGGTCAATCGCGTGCGGGGCCTCGCCGATGACGAATTCCACCGTTTCCAGCCGGTTCAGGCCTGCTCCCGCCACCATGGTATCGCGGATGTGGTTCTCGAACGTGTCGCCGGCGTCAAGCACGGCGGCGATCCCACCCTGGGCCCAGGCGGTCGACCCGCCGGTCAGCTCGCCCTTGGCCAGGACCAGCACCTTGACCTTTTCGGCCAGCGCCAGCGCCGCCGTGAGGCCGGCCGCGCCCGAGCCGACGATGATGACGTCGTGAGTCATGCCGCGTCCTTGGTCGCGCTGGTGGTCAAGGTGACGAAGACATCCTCCAGATCGGCCTCGCGGGTGGAGACATCGACGATCCCGAAGCCTTGGCCCTGAAGCTGGGTCAGGATCTCCCCGGCGTTGGTGTGATCCTTGTCATAGGTCACCTCGATTTCCCGTTCGCCCACTTTGGCGCACTTGAGGAAGGCGGGATGACTGGGCAGAATACCGGTTTCGCGGTCCAGCGTCACCACCACCACCTTTTCGCGCGCCATGCCCACCAGCTCGCGGGTTGGTTTGTTGGCGATCAGTTCGCCGTGGTTGATGATCGCGATCCGGTCGCAGAGCTGCTCGGCCTCTTCAAGGTAGTGCGTGGTCAGCACCACCGTAACCCCGCCATGGTTGAGTTCGCTGACCAGTTCCCACAGCTGGCGGCGCAGTTCGACATCGACGCCGGCGGTCGGTTCGTCCAGCACGATCACCGGCGGGGTGTGGACCAGCGCCTTGGCGATCAGCAGGCGCCGCTTCATCCCGCCTGACAGAGTGCGGGCATAGGCACCGGCCTTGTCCGCCAGATGGACCTGCCCCAGCAGTTCCAGACTGCGTCGGGCGGCCTTGGGTACGCCGTAGAGGCCGGCGGTGTTTTCCAGCACCTCCAGCGGCGTGAAGAACGGATCGAACACCACCTCCTGCGGGACGATGCCGATCGAGCGCTTGGCGTTGCGCAGGTCGCGGTCAAGGTCGAAGCCCCAGATTTCCGCGCTGCCGCTGGTTTTCATCACCAGTCCGGCCAGAATGTTGATCAGCGTCGATTTGCCGGCGCCGTTGGGGCCGAGCAGACCGAAGATCTGCCCCTGCGGCACATCGAAACTGACTCCCTTCAGCGCGTGTTTGGGCGGGCTGTTGCCGGCGGCGGCATAGACTTTCGCAAGGTCACGAATGCGGATGGCGGCAGGACTGTCCATGTGCCGTGCTTTGCGGCACGAACGGCAGCACGTAAAGCCCCCGCCGGCCGGGCGCCGCTCCATCCCTTGCAAGCATGCCTACCGCAAACAGTTAGCGCCTCGTTTACCATATATCTGCAAGGTGCCTTCATCGCGATTTTCTACATGGAGTGCGATGACCTGGGGGGATTCTTGCCGCGGTGAGCAGCCGTGCAACGCAAAACGTGCGATTCGCGCGGCGTTGGCACTGGCGCTCGGTGCGGGCTGGGCCTTGCCCGCCCATGCCCAGCAGGTCGGCCCGCCGGTCGTTTCAACCTCCGATATCCGGGCGACGGTCGTCCGACCGCTGACCCTGGTCAAGGTCACCGACCTCGACTTCGGCGATATCGTGGCGGGCACCACGCTGGGCACCGTGCTGGTCAATCCGGTCAACGGCACCCGCACCCGCACCGGCGGGGTTACGCTCGCGTCGGGCAACGGCCAGCCGGCCAGCTTTGCCGGGATGGGCGCCCGCGGTCAGCGGGTTTCGCTGCGGGTTTCGGCCAACACGATCACGCTGACCCGGATCGGCGGCACCCAGACGATGACGATGAACAACTTCACCATCAATTCAAGCCCGGCCAGCACCTTGTCGACCACTCCGCGCAATTTCGTCATCGCGGCGCCGACCGGCGTGTTCAACTTCAACGTCGGGGCGACGCTGCGGGTCGGGGCGAACCAGGCGCCCGGCACCTACCGCGGTCAGTTCACGGTAACGCTGATCTACCAATAGAGGCAGGCCCCATCGCTCTGGAAATGCGCGGGCGGCAATGCTAACGGCGCTGGCATGACCCAGCAGACCGAAACCGTCCCCGCCACCACCACCCGCGTGTCATGCGACGGCGCCACCGGTATCCCCGGCGGTGCAGCCCTTGGCCATCCCCGTATCTGGCTGGAAATCGACGAGCGTGGCTATGCCGAATGCGGCTATTGCGACCGCCGCTTCGTGCTCACTGGCGGTCCGGCCGATCAGGCGGCGGCCTGAAGCCCCAGCACGTGCGTTGCTGCCGCTTCATCTGAACGAACGAAGCCGATCGATTCATAGAATGCAGCCCCTGCCTCGGTTCGGGTTCGCAGTCGCAGCAGCGTGAAGTGTTGCCGCGCAAGATCGGATATTGATTGCAGAAGCAACCGTCCTACGCCGGTTCGACGATAGGTGTTGAGCACGTAGACATGACGAACCCGACCAATCGCCGCGTCTTGGGCATAGGGATCACGATTAAGCCCCCCCGCAGCGACAAGTTGGCCGCTTTTCCAAGCGCCAAAGTACGCTTCACCCGGCTGGTCAAATCGGTTGCTGCCGTCGTCCCATTCACGGCGCAGGGTTTCCATGAATGGAAAGCCGGCCTTGCTAGCTTCCCTGACAAGCGGTTCGATTTCCGGTCCAAGTGCGACGAACTGCACGGTTTCGAATTCGGAGCGCATGGTCGAACTTGTCCTTTGTTGCTGGCGCTTGCCTTGTGAGCCCCTATATCGAAAACCATGACCACTGCCGATCCCCGTTCGCTGCTCTACCGCCAACTTTCTCCCGAAGACGCGCAGGCGCTGACCCGCGAAACGCTGGCGCGCTGCGACGATGGCGAGCTTTACCTGCAATTCATCGCCAGCGAGACCTTTGCCTTCGATGACGGGCGGCTGAAGACCGCCGACTATTCGCGCGATGCCGGGTTCGGGCTGCGCGGCCTGTCGGGGGAGATGACGGGTTTCGCCCATGCCAACGAAATCAGCGCCGCCGCGATCCGCCGCGCTGGCGAAACCTTGCAACTGCTCGATCCGGCCAAGGGCCAGGCCGCCCCGCCGCCGCGCCAGAACAACCGGCACCTTTATACCGATGCCTCACCGCTCGATCTGGTGCCGTTTGCCGACAAGGTGAAGCTGCTCGAGGCGATCGACGCCGCCGCCCGCGCCCGCGATTCCCGCGTGGTGCAGGTGACCGCCAGCCTGGCGGCGAGCTGGTCGGTGGTGGAGATTGTCCGCGCCGACGGCTTCGTCGCCCACGATGTCCGCCCGCTGGTGCGGCTCAATGTCGGCATCGTCGCGGAGCACAACGGGCGGCGCGAAACCGGGTCGTTCGGGATCGGCGGACGGCGGCTCTATGACGACCTGTTCCAGCCGGAGACCTGGAACCGCGCGATTGACACCGCGCTGGCCCAGGCGCTGGTCAATCTGGAAAGCGTGGCCGCTCCGGCGGGCGAGTGCCAGGTGCTGCTCGGCCCAGGCTGGCCGGGGGTGCTGCTGCACGAGGCGGTCGGGCACGGGCTGGAAGGCGATTTCAACCGCAAGGGCACCAGCGCCTTTTCCGGCCGGATCGGCGAGCGGGTCGGCGCGGCCGGAGTGACTGTGGTCGATGACGGAACCTTGCTGGGCGTGTCTGGACAAGGGCGCCGCGGCTCGCTCTCGGTTGACGACGAAGGAACTCCGACCCAGGAAACCGTGCTGATCGAGGACGGGATCCTGAAAGGCTATATGCAGGACCGGCTCAACGCCCGGCTGATGGGGGTTGCCGCCACCGGCAACGGACGGCGTGAGAACTATGCCCATGCGCCGATGCCGCGAATGACCAACACCTTCATGAAGGCCGGGAACGACGATCCGGGCGAACTGCTGGGGCGGATGAAGGACGGGATCTATGCCAAGAGCTTTGGCGGCGGGCAGGTCGATATCGTGTCAGGAAAGTTCGTGTTTTCCTGCACCGAGGCCTACAAGGTCGAGAACGGCAAGCTGGGCGCTCCGATCAAGGGCGCGACCCTGATCGGCGACGGGCCAACCGTGCTGACCAAGGTGATCGGGATCGGCAACGACCTGGAACTGGACGAAGGCGTAGGAGTCTGCGGCAAGGGCGGGCAAAGCGTTCCGGCCGGGGTCGGCCAACCGACCTTGCTGGTGTCGGGCCTGACCGTGGGCGGCACCGGATGATGACGATTTTCAGCCCCGGTTCAGTTTGGCCGGCGGATACGTCGATGAATCGCCGAGCAGGAGAATTGGCCATGCGTACCCTCGCTATCGTTCTTGGAGCAGCAGCCCTGACGCTTGGCGCCGGTGCGGCCGGTGCCCGCGAGCGGCTGAGCGGAGAGGCTGAACTGGCCAAACTGCTCGAAGGGCGTGAAGCCGGAAAGCCGCAAATGTGCATCAGCAACTTCGATACCCGTGACGCACAGGTGATTGACAAGACCGCGCTGGTCTATCGTTCGGGCAACACGATCTGGGTCAACCGCCCGGCCAATGCCGACCGTATCGATTCGGACGATATCCTCATCACCTACCCCACCTCCAGCCAGTTCTGCCGGCTGGACCGGGTCAACACGATGGCGCGCACCGGGCATTTCATGACCGGGTTTCTGATGCTGGGTGACTTCGTTCCCTACCGCCGCATCGCCAAGCAGGACTGACGCCCGCAACCTTCTCACAGCGAGGCGCCGCCCGGGTTCCCGGGCGGCGTTTGGCGTTTGGGGTCCGGCGAACAGCTGTTGGTAGTGCCTGCCAAGGCATTCGCCGAATTCTGGTTCCGGTTGTGCGCCGGACGCGGCATTGACCGGCAGCGACAATCAGAAACGAAAAGGGGGATGCGCTATGCGCCGCACCGCGCCGGCCGTTTGGCTGGCACCGGGTCTGGCTCTGGGAGCCTTGGCACTGGGTTCGGCTGCGGCGCGCGCGCAGGACCGGTCCGGCGATAACGCGGTAACCCAGGCCGACGACGCCTTCGGCTTTTCGGTCGGTCGCGAAGGGCTGGGGATCTACAATCAAGCCGACGCGCGCGGATTTTCCCCCACCGATGCGGGCAACGTGCGGATCGACGGGCTCTATTTCGATCCGGCCTTCGATCTGAGCGAGCTGCTGGTCGATTCCACCGCGATCAAGGTCGGCCTGTCGGCCCAGGGCTATCCCTTTGCCGCCCCCAGCGGGATCGTTGACATGGCGCTGCGCCGTCCGGGGAAGAAATCGGGCGCATCGCTGGTGGTGGACGGCGATCTGCTGAGCTCTGCCGGAGCGGAGCTGACCGGCACCGTGCGGCTCTCCGGCTCGCTGGCGCTGGGCTATGGGGCCAAAGTCGCCCGTACCGCCTTTCCCGACGGGACCAACAACTTCAACCACGGCCAGGCCCTGGCGCTTTACTGGCAACCGGCCGAGGGGATCGAGCTGATCCCGTTCTGGGCGCTGTACAACGACTACGACGACGAATCCGGCCCGTTCTACATTCCGGCCGGATCGACCCTGCCGCCGCTGGCCCCCCGGCGGCAATACGACGGACCCGACTGGGCCGACTTCCGTCTGATGGCGGGTACCCAGGGCCTGCTGGGCTCGGCGCAGCTAGGCCGCGGCTGGACCGTGCGGCTTGGCGCATTCCGTTCGGTGTTCGAACAGCGCACCGGGTTCACCAACCTGCTGGTCGATGTGCAGCCCGACGGCAGCGCCAACCGGGTGGTGATCGCCGATCCGCCGCTGCGCAACGTCGCGCTTAGCGGCGAACTGCGGCTCAGCCGGACGGTTGCGGAGGGCCCGCGCCAGCACGTGGTGCATTTGTCGCTGCGCGAACGCGATGCCCGCCGCCAGTTCGACGGCTCGGTTGAGCTCGTTCTGGGACCGACCCGGATCGGCACACCCGAAGACGGCCTCCCGCCCGCGGTGTGGAATTTCGGCCCGGTAAGCAAACAGCGGATCCGTCAGGACAGCCTGGGGCTGGCCTACAACGGCCGCTGGAAGAAGGTTGGCGAACTGGGCCTGGGACTGTCGCGGGTGCGCTACCGGATGACCACCGACCTGCCGGGCGAACCGCGCGCGGAAGGGCGCAGCGACCTGTGGCTCTACAACGCCAATCTGGCGGCTACCGTGACGCCGTCGCTGTCGCTCTACGTCGGCTATGCCCGCGGACTTGAGGAAAGCGGCCTGGCTCCGCCGAACGCCGCCAACCGCAACGCGCCACTGCCCGCGATCATCACCAACCAGAAGGACGGCGGGTTTCGTCTGGCGCTGGGCAAGAAGCTGAAGCTGATCGGCGGAGTGTTCGAGCTGACCCGGCCCAACTTCGGCTTTGACGGCGCCAATCTGTTCCGCCCGATCGGAACCATCCGCAACCGGGGGGCGGAGTTTTCCCTGTCGGGTCCGCTGACTCCGCGGCTGGATGTGGTGGCGGGCGGCATGCTGCTCGACGCGCGGGTCCAGGGCGCGGGCGGCGGCGCAGCGGTCGGTCGGCGTCCGGTTGGACTGCCCAGCCATTTCATCAACCTCAACCTCAACTGGCGCACGCCGTGGCTCGCCGGACTGGCGCTGGACAGCAACGTGTCTTTCAGGGGGCGGACAATGGCGACAACCGACAACGCGGTGGCGGTTCCTGCCCGCACCGTGGTCAATCTGGGCGCGCGCTACAGCTTCAAGGTCGCCGGCCGCGATGTCACCGCCCGCGCGCAGATGATCAACCTGTTCGACTCCTACGGCTTTCGGATTGCCGGCCCGGGGATCTACCGGACCAACGGCAGCCGTCAGGCGAGTTTCTATCTGGCGGTGGATTTCTGACCGGCTTGACTCCCCATGGGCGACGTTTAGGGTGTACACCCTAATCCTTGCCGCCGAGCATGTGGGAGAGAGACATGGCCACGAGCGCACAGCTGGAACACCCCGCAACCGCGATTCCCCCGATCGATGTCAGCCGGTCCGAACTCTACGCCGATGAAAGCTGGCAGGAACCGTTCCGCACCCTGCGTGCGCAGGCCCCGATCCAGTACGTGCCCGACAGCGCTTTTGGCCCCTACTGGTCGGTCAGCACCTACAAGCCGATCGTCCATATCGAGGCCTTGCCCAAGATATTCTCGTCCAGTTGGGAGCACGGCGGAATCGCGATTCCGGGCGGGGTCGAACAGCCGATCGAGGGCGAAATCCGCATGCCGATGTTCATCGCCATGGATCCGCCGCACCATACCGCCCAGCGCCGCACGATCGCGCCCAGCTTCGGTCCCTCCGAGGTGGCGGCGATGAAGGCCGAAGTGCAGGCGCGCACCGCCGAAGTGCTGGACAGCCTGCCGATCGGCGCGGCGTTCAACTGGGTTGAGCGGGTGTCGATCGAGCTGACCACCGGGATGCTGGCCAAGCTGTTCGATTTCCCTTGGGAGCAGCGCTCCAAGCTGACCTACTGGTCGGACATGGGCGGCAATGTCGAACTGATGAAGACGCCCGAGGATTTTGCCCGCCGCAACGCCGCGCTGTTCGAGATGGGCGCCGCCTTCGGCGAGCTGTGGCAGCGCAAGCTTGCCAATCCGGGCAAGGACCTGATCTCGGTGATGATGCGCTCCGACGCGATGAGCCACATGAGCGAGCAGGAATTCATGGGCAACCTGATCCTGCTGATCGTCGGCGGCAACGACACCACCCGCAATTCGATGTCGGCGTTTGCCTGGGGGCTGACCCAGTTTCCCGAGCAGCGCGCCAGATTGGAGGCTGATCCTTCGCTGATCCCCAACGCGGTGCAGGAGCTGGTGCGCTGGCAGACCCCGCTGGCCCACATGCGCCGGACCGTGGCGGAGGACACCGAGATCGAGGGCGTGGCCATGAAGAAGGGCGACAAGGTGGTGCTGTGGTACATCTCGGCCAATCGCGACGAGACCATTTTCCCGGACGCCGACAAGGTGATCCTGGACCGCGAGAATGCCCGCCGCCACCTCTCGTTCGGCTATGGCATCCATCGCTGTGTCGGGGCGAGGGTGGCCGAACTGCAATTGACCACGCTGCTGGAGGAAATGGCCAAGCGCCGCCTGCGCGCCAACGTGATCCGCGAGCCCGAGCGGGTCGCCACCTGCTTTGTCCACGGCTACAAGGATGTCACGGTCGAACTGTCGCACTATTGACCATGACCAAGCCGCTCTCCACCAAGGCGCGAATTGTCGAGCAGGCCCGCCGCCTGTTCAACGAACACGGCTATGGCGCGATCACCACGGCGGCGCTGGCGGCCGAATGCGGGATTGCCGAAGGCAACCTGTGGTACCACTTCAAGACCAAGCGCTCGCTGCTCGATGCGGTCGGGGAAGGCTTTGCACAGGCGGTTGAACAGCGTCTGGCGATGCGGCCCGAGGGCGATCCGGTGGCGGCCTATGGCCGGATGCTTGAGCGGATGATGGACGAATTCCGGGCCTTCCGCTTCGTCTACCGCGATCAGCAGGCCTATGGCGAGCACGCCGAACACATCCGCGGCAATGTCCCGCGTTGGCTGGAGCAGACCTTCGACCAGATCGAGATCTATCTGGCGGCACTGGTCGATGCCGACCTGCTCGACTGGCCGCGCGAGCGGCTGCGCGATCTCGCGGTCAACGCCACGATTGTCTTGCGCTATGGACTGGACCACTACCGCGAACTGGGTGAACCCGTGGGCGCCGGATCGGGCACGGTGCGTCGCACCCTGCTGCGCCACCTGACGCTGTTCGAGCACCGGCTCGATCCCCGGGCCGGCGCGCAGTTGCACGATGCAATCGAACGGATCGGAACCGAAGCGCTGGCAGCCTAAACCGAAGGAATTCTGCAATGAGCACTGCACAGGCTCCGATTGCGTCGCCATTCGGCTATCGCTCGACAGCGGCCGACGTGGTCGCCGGGATCGATTTGTCCGGCAAGATCGCGCTGGTCACCGGGGGATACTCCGGCCTTGGAACGGAAACCGTGCGCGCACTGGCCGGGGCTGGCGCGCGGGTTATCGTGGGCGCGCGGCGTCCTGACACGGCGGCAGAAGATCTGACCGATGTCGTCGGCAGGCTGGAAATCCTGCCGCTCGACCTGTCCGATCCTGCCTCGATCGACAGCTTTGCCGCTGCGGTCGGCACGGCAACCAACCGCCTTGATATCGTGATCGACAATGCGGCGGTGATGGCCAACCCGTTGACCCGGGACGCGCGCGGGTATGAAAGCCAGTTTGCCACCAACCACCTTGGCCACTTCCAGCTGGTGGCACGGTTGTGGCCGCTGCTTGCAGCGGCGGGCGGTGCCCGCGTGATTTCGGTTTCGTCGATCGGGCACCGGATCTGCGCGCCCGATCTGGATGACCCCAATTTCGAGCGGCGCCCCTATGACAAGTGGCAGGCCTATGGCCAGGCCAAGTCTGCCAATGCGCTGTTCGCGCTGCACCTGGACACGCTTGGCGAACCGTTTGGTGTCCGCGCCTTTGCCGTCCATCCGGGCGGGATCGCCACCCCGCTGCAACGCCACCTGACCCGCGAAGAACAGATCGCGATGGGCTGGATGGATGCCGCGGGGAATATCGATTCGCGCTTCAAGTCGACCCGTGAGGGTGCCGCGACAAGCGTGTGGTGCGCCACCTCGCCGCTGCTCGACGGGATGGGCGGGGTCTATTGCGAGGACTGCAACGTGGCGGCCATGGCTGGACCCGATACGCCGTCCTTTGCCGGAGTCCGCCCGCATATCCGCGACGAAGCGCTGGCTGCGGCGCTGTGGGACCTGTCCGAACGGATGACCGGGGTGGCCTTCCGCCCGTAAGGCGCGCTATGGCGGGGCAATGACCAGTCCCGCCATTCTTGTGCTCACCACCGGGGGCACAATCGACAAGAATTACTTCGACGCGCTGAGTGAATACCAGATCGTGGACAGCGGCATTGCCGGCCTCTTGACCGAGGCGAGGGTTGCCCTGCCGATCCGGGTCGTCGAACTGATGCGCAAGGACAGCCTGGAACTGACCGATGCCGACCGTGCGCTGATCGCGGGCGCCGCGCGCGAGGCGCCGGAACAGCGGATCGTCGTCACCCACGGCACGGACACCATGACCGAAACCGCGAAGGTGCTGGCCGCCGAAGTCCCGGGCAAGACCATCTGTCTCACTGGCGCGCTCAGCCCAGCGCGGTTCGCCGAAACCGACGCCCCCTTCAATCTCGGTATGGCCTTCGCCGCTGCGCAGCTCGCCGCGCCGGGTGTGTGGATCGCGATGAGCGGCCAGGTGTTCGACGGCCTCAAGGTCCGTAAGGACCGCGCGGCCGGGAAGTTCGTGCCGCTCTAGCCCGCTCTGCCCCGCCAGGCGCTCCACGCCAGCACCGGCAGCATGGTTGCGCCGACCAGCGGAAACAGCACCGCCAGCGCGCCGAGCAGGATCTTGATTCCCCTTGGCATCCGGTCACCGGTTTGCAACCCGGGTGCGGCCAGTTCTCCCTTGGGGCGGCGTTTCCACCACAGCGTCAGCCCGGCGCCGACACTGCCGATCAACACCAGACACACCGCGAGATTGGCGAGCTGGTTGAGCAGGCCGTACTGGCGGCCCATGTGGGTCATCACCCCCCATTCGACCACCTTGGCGGTCGGGCTGTAATCGGACCAGCCGATATTGCCGATCACCCGGCCCGAACCCGGATCGATGTAAAGCGTGCGCTGCCCTTCGGCCTTGTCGGGCACGTACGAGATCATGAACACCCCGGTTGGCCCCTTGGGATAGAAGATCCGCGCGCCGCCGCCGAAACGGGCCTGATCAAGCCGGGTCAGCAGTGGCTCGATCTGGGCGATGCCGATCGCCCCGCGCCCGGTGCCTTCGGGTGCATGGACGTGCTTGATTGTCCAGGGGATCTTGGCGGTGTCGGGATCGGCCTTGGCCATCGCCTTGTGGGCAGCGTGGGGATCGCTGCCCGCTCCGCCGTCGGCCTTGGGAGGCGCCTTGAAATTGGGCGAGGCGGCCACGAACGGCACCACTTCGCCCAATTTGGCAAACTGGGGGCCCCAGAACGCCGACCAGGGCAGCCCGGTCAGCACCAGCAGGATCACGAACACCGCATTGAAGATCGCCGGGATCGCATGGAGGTCGCGCCAGAAGCGGCGGCCAGTGGTGCCCAGCCGCGGCACGAACGCGCCCCTGGCCTTCCATGTGCGCGGCCACCACAGCCAGATCCCGGTGGCCAGCATCACCAGGGTCCAGCACGCAACCAGCTCGACCACGTGGCTGCCCACCTCGCCCCCCAGCAGCGTCCCGTGCAGATCGCGCACGACGGTCATCGGCTGCCACCGGGGATCGGCGGTTCCGGTGACGCGGGCGCGGTAGGGGTCGAGAAAGACGTCGACCGGTGTCCCTTCGGCATTGCGGATGTTCCACACCGCCGCCTGCGCCGGATCACGCGGCAGGCGCACGCGGACGACCTCGGCGCCGGGGAAGGCAGCCTCGATCGCGGCCTCCTGTCGGGCCAGAGGCAGGGCGGTGGGACCGGCAGCAACCGTCTGTATCCCGCCGTTCCACCAGCCATCGATTTCCCGGTCGAACAGATAGATCGCACCGGTCAGGGTCAGGACAAGCAGAAGCGGCGCGGTCCACAGCGCGGCATAGAAATGCCACCGCCACACCGCGCGGTAACCGTGGGTGACGGGGGCATCGGCGGCTTCGGTTGCTGCTGGAGTCATGGCTGCTGTTCCTTCTTCAGAAGCCAAGGCTGAGGCGCAGGGTAAAGGTGCGCGGATCACCGGGATAGACTGCAAAGCCGTTGCCCGACGCTGTGAAATAGCGCTGGTCGAACAGATTGCGCACCGTCGCGTCGATGCGGAACGGCTTGAGTTCAAGCCCCAGTCCAAGGTCGGCCAGGGTATAGGCCGGCAGGACCACCGCGCTGCCATCGACCAGTACCCGGTCGGTGATGTGGTGAACCCCGCCGCGCAGCGTCAGCGGCGTGCCCGGGATCTCCAACTCGGTGCGCGCGGTGAAGCTGTGCTTGGGCAGATCGCCGATCCGCAGCCCGGCGATGCCGTCGTTGCTGCGGGTAACCTCGCCGTCGAGGTAGGCGTAGCCGGCGCTGATCCGCCAGCCATCGCTGATCTGCAATTCGCCTTCAACCTCCACCCCGTTCACGCGCTGCTCGCCGGCGTTGATGCTGTAATCGGGATCGACCGGATCGGCGGTGACTGCGTTGACCCGCTTGATTCGGAACAGCGAGACACTGCCGCGCAGCCCGCCGGACCGGTAACGCAGCCCCAGTTCGGCCTGGTTCGATTCCTCGGGCATCAACGGTGCCCCGGTCCGGGTCCGGGCGCCGCCGGTGCTTTCGATGTCGAAGCCGGTGTTGTAGCCGGCATAGACCGACAGCGCATCGGTCAGCCGATAGGTCGATCCGATCTGCCAGATCGTGCTGCCGGTCGCGGCCTGGTTGGCGGGGGCGCCGCCATAGGGCCCATCGGACGCGTCGATCCAGCTGTGCCGCACCGCACCGATCAGGTTCCAGCGCGGGGTCAGGTCGATCTGGTCCTGAGCATAGAGCGCGTGGCCTTCGATATTGTAGAAACTGTCGAAGGCAAAGCTGCGGGTCGGGGCGAGCGAGTTGAAGGCATAGACCGGCGTGCGCACGTTGATCGGCGCGACATTGGTCAGGTTGTACTGGGTGAAGCGGCCGCGTTCGTGATCGTATTCATAGCCCAGCAGCAGCTTGTGGGTGACCGGCCCCGTCCTGAGCGTGCCCGACAGGTCCAGCTGGGCGATGGTATAGGCATCGTCCTCGCGCCCGGTTCGCCCGTTGCGGTTGATCGTCACCAGATCCGGCTGCGGCGCGCGCAGGCGGATCTGGGTGAAACTGGTGTTGAATTCCTGAAACTGGAAGCGCGGGGTGATGGTCCAGGCATCGGACAGCGCGAAATCGACCCAGGCCTGCACCAGCGGGGCATCGGCGTTCATCGTATCGACCGCCGGTTCGCCCAGGTACAGGCTGCGCGAAAGCGCGGCGCCGCCATTGTTCAGCACCGTGCCCACGATCGGCAGGCCCGGGTTGCGCTGCGTGTCGCGCTCGACATATTCAGCCACCAGATTGGCGGTCACCCGGTCGGACGGCGCATAGCGCAGGCTGAACCCGGCGTTGATCCGGTTCATGTCCTGAAAGTCGACGAAGGTCCCCGACCGCTCGACCTCGCCGGTGACGCGCACCGCCAGGCCGGAAGCCAGGCCGCCGGTCATGTCGATGGTCAGCATCTTGTGGCGATAGTTGCCGCCGCTCAGCGCCAGGTTTACCGCCGGTTCGTCTTGCGGGCGCTTGGTGATGATGCTGATGATCCCGCCAACCGCTGACTGGCCATAGAGCACGCCCGAAGGGCCTTTGAGCACCTCGACCCGCTCGATGTTGGAGAGCGCCGAAGCGTCGACGTCCTCGTAATAGCGCTGACGGATGCCGTTGCGCATCTGGTCGGCCAGAAACCCGCGAACCTTGAGGCTGAACGACTGGTAGGCGCCGACCCGCGAATAGCCGGGATTGGCGCTGGGCACACCGCGCAGCAGATCGCCGATCGACCCGGCGCCCTGCGCGACGATGTCATCGGCGCTGACGATCTGGACCGATTGCGGCACCCGGTCGATCGGAATGCCGGACTTGCCGCCGAAATCGCCGGAGAACTTGGTCCCGGTGACGACAATCTGGTCGGCCTCGGACGGGGACGTGTCTGCGGTTTCATCGGCCCAGGCCGGAGCGGCGAGCAGAAGGGAGGAGGCAATGGCGATAAGCGAAGTCTTCACGGCAATTTCCTTGAGAAAAGCGATGGTGGACACGCACAGGGTGTCGGCCGCAGCGGCGCAGGCGCGCGCGGAAGGCCGGTCTGGCGATGACGGGATCGGTGCCGGCCGCTGGCTGGACACATCCCGCTGCCGCTCGGTTGAGCGGCGATGGAGATCGAACATTTGAAGTGTAGTCCGGCTGGGCCGGGCCCTGATCCGCGAAGGGATCAGGCGCCGGGCGGTCCGACAAATCGGTTCAGATTGTCAGGCGAACGCCGGCGGCCCGCGCAAGGGCGGGCGAAGGTGATCGATCGGTCTGGTCAGGTTCGGGGCGGCTGCGGCAAAGCCCAGCGCCAGGATGAACGCCAGCGCCAGTGTCAGTAGCCCCGGATCGGCACCGGCCAGCGATGCCATCGACAGCGCGCCATAGGGGCAATCGCCCTTGCCCTGCTTGGCGGCGCCGTCACCGGGCTCGCCGCGCAGCGGAATCGACAGCTGCTTTGCTGCCGCTTGATCCATTCCGTCGCTGCAGATCAGGACCGTAAGCGACTTGGACTGATGGCCGATCATGTAGCCGGTCGGGACCAGAGCTTTCAGGCACAGCGTCGCCGCGACCAGCAACAGGGCCAAGGCGCGATGCCGCAGGAAAAAGGTGCGCAGGAACGACACGAAGCGCGCCTTAATCACTCGCGCGGCGCTTGTCACTAGAGCTTGCGGTAGGAACGCCCGGCGAATTCGGGCTGCGGAAGCGGCTGGGGGGACGGCACTTTGCCGTCAGGTTTGCGGTTGCTCGGCAGTTGGGTCGGGAGCGGATCGAACCGGCTGCCGCAGAATCGTGCGCAGCTTGTCCGGAGCGGCCCTGCGCGGGTCGCCCAGGTAGATCTCGTGATGATGGCCCGCTTCGACGAGCCCGTGCTCCGGCAGGAATTCCGTGTGCAGACGTGCGAGTGTCGGGCCCTCGTCGTCATAGTTGCCGATATGCAGGGTCTGGACACAACGGCCCTCGGCAAGCCGCGCATAACGGATCCGCGCCGACCCGGGCAGCGGCTTGCGCGCCTGCGCCATGCCGATGGCGTTCGCGGCGAGGTCCGGTCCGATGAAATCGGGGACCATGATCATAAGGGTCCACTGCCATCGCTCCTTGCGGCCTGCCGCAAAGTCACCCATGTCATCGGACCACCACACGGCTTCGAGCGGCGGTACCACGTAGTCGCGTCTCAACGCGTTCTTGCAGTGAAACTTGAGCGTGTACGACACCGCGTAAAGCGCCTCGATCGCTTCCATATAGGCTGCGGCGACGTTCGGATCGCCCGAACCATCGACCATGAAATAGGCCATC
>JABFRE010000196.1 GCA_013141325.1 Novosphingobium sp. | reverse complement strand
GATATCATGAACAACGAACCCTTCGGTCCGGTCGCCGTGGCGGCGCCGTTCACCACGCTGGACGATGCGATTCTAAAGGCCAACCGTCTGCCCCACGGGCTCGGCTCCTTCGCCTTCACCGAAAACCTGCGCCAGGCCAATCTGCTGGCCGACGCGGTGGAAGCCGGGATGGTTGGGATCAACACCTTCGCCCTCAGCGCAGCCGATGCGCCCTTCGGCGGGGTCAAGGATTCCGGGTTCGGCAGCGAAGGCGGCGTGGAAGGGATGGAAAGCTATCTGGCCACCAAGGCGATCCACATGGCTTGAGCTATCAAGCTATCTCCGGCCCCAGCGCCGGGTCGAGGTCGCGCGGGCGGGTGAGGCTGGTCAAGCGGGCGCAGTTGTCCGCCAGATCGGCCCAGCGCTCGATAGCCAGTTCCAGCACGGCATAGCTGGCGGTGGGAAACTTGATCTCCACCACGTCGCGCAGCGGGCTGGTGCCGTCATCGGGCACCAGATCAAAGATCAGGTCTTCCAGTCCCGGGTTGTGGCCGACCATCAGCACCGCGTTGAAGCTGTCGTCCTGCTCGCGCAGCAGGTCGGCCAGGGTGGCGCTGCTGGCCAGGTAGATCCGGCGGTCCCAGTTGATCGCTATCGGACGCTGCGCGGCTTCGCAGGCGATTTCGATCGTTTCGGCGCAGCGGATCGCGGGGCTGGCGATCACGTGATCCCACTGGGCCCCGGAATCGGCAATATGCCTGCCCAAAAGCGCCGCACCTTTGCGCCCGCGCGGGTTGAGCGGCCGGTCAAAATCGCGGGCGCGCGGGTCCTGCCAGTCGGACTTGGCGTGGCGGAAGAGGCCGAGGAGCTTCAAATCTGTGTCTCGCGATTGACCGGCTGCCCAAAAGCACCGGAGCCGACCCGTTGTAAAGCCTCGTCCAGCGTCAGACGTGTGACAGGCGTGCCCGGTGGGAAGGCGGTGAGCAGGCGGCTTGGGAAGGCGGACGAAAGCACGACGAAATGGCCGTGGTCCTCGCGGCTGCGGATCAGGCGGCCAAAGGCCTGGGCCAGCCGGGCGCGGATCAGCGAATCGTCATAGGCGCTGCCCCCGCCAGCAAGGCGGCGCGCGCGGTGGAGGATCGACGGCTTGGGCCAGGGCACCTGTTCCATCACCACCAGCCGCAGCGAATGGCCGGGCACGTCCACCCCGTCGCGCAGGGCATCGGTGCCCAGCAGGCTGGCGCGCGGATCGTCGCGGAAGATGTCCACCAGCGTGCCGGTGTCGATCGGATCGACATGCTGGGCATAGAGCGGCAGCCCGCCGCGGGCCAGCCGGTCGGCGATCCGGCCGTGAACCGCGCGCAGGCGGCGGATCGCGGTGAACAGGCCCAGCGCGCCGCCGCGCGCGGCCTCGATCAGGCGGCCATAGGCCCCGGCCAGCGCCGCGACATCACCCTTGGGCACATCGGTGACGATCAGCACCTCGGCCTGAGCGGTATAGTCGAACGGGCTGTCAAAGCCTGACAGGCGCGGGGCGATCCCCAGCGTATCCGCGCCGCTGCGCGCCACCGCGCCGTCCCAGTCGGAATTGCCGTCGGCAAAGCTGGTCTTGAGCGTGGCCGAGGTGATCATCACCCCGTGCGCCCCTTCCAGCACGGTCCGCGCGAACGGCTTCATCGGATCCAGCCAGCGGCGGTGGATGCCGATGTCGAATTCGCGTGCTTCGGCCCGTTCGACCGCCAGCCAGTCGACGAATTCGGGGTCGGCGGGGCCGCCCAGCCGTTCAAGCAGCGCCTCCCAAGCCGCCAGCAAGTCGATCCGCCAGGCGAGCGAGTGGCGCGCGCCTTCGATCCGGGCGCGGCCTGCGCCGTCGAGCCAGTCGGGCGGTTCGGCCAGCAGCGCCTCAAGCCGGACGCTCAGCCGGATCAGCGGACTGCGCAGTTCGGCCAGCGCGGCCTGGGCCGCCCCGGCGCGCTCCACGAAGGGTCCATCCAGCTGGGCGGCCTCGGTTTCCAGCCCGTATCCGGCCTCCTGCCCGCCGCTCTCGTCGCGGGCATAAACCGTGGCGCGCACCGCCGCGAACAGCTCTTCCAACGGGCCCGACGGCGTTCCTTCGATAAGGCGTTGAAGCCAGCCGTCGCCGGGCAGCGCTTCGGCGGCATAACGGGCAGCAGCGATCGCCTTGCCGCCTGCCTCGTCGTAACTCGCCAGATCGGCCAGCCGGGCGGCGAGGCCCCGACGCCGCCCCTTTGCGCCGCGTTCCGGGCCGATCACCCAGCGGCGGAGCTCGATCGTCTCGGCCCCGGTCAGTGCGGCGGCAAAGGTCGAATCCGCAGCCTCGAACACGTGGTGTCCTTCGTCGAAGACGATCCGGGTGGGCCGCTGCGCCACATCGCGGCCGCGCGCCGCATTGACCATCACCAGTGCGTGGTTTGCGATCACCAGATCGGCCTGGGCGCTGGCGCGGCTGGCGCGCTCGATGAAGCATTTGCGGTAGTGCGGGCACCCGGCATAGACACATTCGCCGCGCTGGTCGGTCAGCGCCTTGACGCCGCGCTGGCGGAACAGCGTGCCCAGCCAGCCGGGCAGATCGCCGCCGATCATGTCACCGTCCTGGCTGTAGGCCGCCCAGCGCGCCACCAGCTGGGCCAGCACCGCCGCGCGGCCGGAAAAGCCGCCTTGGAGCGCATCCTCCAGATTGAGCAGGCACAGATAGTTCTCGCGCCCCTTGCGCACCACCACGGGCGGATTGCCATCGTCGCGCACCGTACGGTCGGTTTCTGGCCAGGCCCGGCGGCTTTCGCGGCGCAGCTGGCGCTGCAAGGCCTTGGTGTAGGTCGAAACCCAGACCGTGCCGCCGGTCTGCTGCGCCCACAGCGATGCCGGGGCAAGGTAGCCCAGCGTCTTGCCGATCCCGGTGCCAGCCTGGGCCAGCAGCAGGTGCGGCTGTCCTTCGCGGCGGCGCGGGGCAAAGGCGTGAGCGGCTTCCCGTGCATAGGCCAGCTGCGCGGGGCGGGCCTCGGCCCCGGCACCGGTCAGGGCGGCCAGCCGGGTGGATACGGCTGCGGGATCGAGCAGCACCTGCCCCGGCGGGGGCCTTTCGGGCGCGTCCTCCCATTCGGGCAGACGCGCGAACAGCCAGCGCTCGGCGCGCTCGGGCTGAGCGATCCGGGGACTGAGCAGTGGGGCCCAGCTCCAGCGCAGGCGGGTGAGGTTCTGCAGGGCGCTCCACGCCCCTTCGCGCTCGGCCCAGTCCTCCGCCTCGCAGGTGGCGAGCAGCGCCTCGGCGGCCTGCTGGAGCAGCGCCGGGACGGCATCGTCGCCCTCCGGCTCGGGCAAGCGCAGCGCGTG
>JABFRE010000168.1 GCA_013141325.1 Novosphingobium sp. | reverse complement strand
ACCAGCAGCACCTGGCGGCGCTGGATCACGTCCTGGATCTTGTAGCGGCGGCGCAGCGCCATGCGCTTGGCGCGCAGTTCGTCGGCTTCCTTGGCGTGGCCGCGGTTGCCGCCCTGACGGCGCCGTCCGCGTCCGCGGCGGCGGCTGTCATCGCCGTTCTCGCCTTCGGATTCGCCGGCGTCATCGCTGTCGAAGCCGTTCTCGACGTGGCCGTCCTCGATGGTCGCCACTTCGTCCTTTTCGGCGGTATCGACCTCGGTTACCCCGCCGAAGTCGTCCTCGTCGTGGTGATCGTGCGAGGTTCCTGCCAGATCGTCGGCCAGCGATTCGCCCAGCTCGTCGTCGCCGACAAAGTCTTCCTCACCTTCGGCAATGGCACGCAGTGCGGCTTCTTCCTCGGCGTGAGCGGCCTCTTCGGCTAGCAGCGCCTCGCGGTCTTCCTTCGGGATCTGGTAGTAATCCGGATGGATTTCGCTGAAGGCCAGAAAACCATGACGGTTTCCGCCGAAGTCGACGAATGCTGCCTGCAGCGACGGTTCGACGCGGGTTACCTTGGCGAGGTAGATGTTGCCCTTGATTTGCTTGTGATCGGCCGATTCAAAGTCGAATTCGTCAATCCGGTTGCCCTTCAGCACCGCCACCCGGGTTTCTTCCTGGTGGCGCGCATCGATTAGCATGCGCGTAGTCATCGTAATTTCTCCGTGCGCGCCGTGGCAGGCTCGGCCCGAAACGGGCGTCCCAGCTGGTGGCGCGGCTTTGTGCGGGAACTCCGCCAGGCGCGGTGCGACGGGCGGGAGTGTTTGAAGTGCCGGTGCGGCAAGGCGCTCCGGCGGCGTGGTGCGTGTCTGCAGCAAGGAAAAGGCGCGGCAAAACCGTGCGCGCACAACCGACCGTCCAAACCGCCCGCGCCCCGATGGGCAGCGGCGGACAGAACGGCGAAAGGCTTTTCATTCCAGCATCAACCTGTTTGATCCCGGGAAATATCCCGGGTTCTCCCGTCGGTGAAAGGCGTGCCGATCCAAAACGCCGCGCCGCACAAGGATTTGCGGGCAATTGCGGGGGAGGATCGGAACAGGCCTGTCCCGGCAGCGCGCTGATTAGCAAAGCTTCGCATGTGCGGCAAGCTGCTTGGAATAATACTTCAAAGATTGCACGCCGGAGAGACAGACTCTAATCGGTTGACGCAATGCGTCGCTGGCTTCCGCTTCTGGCTCTGTTTGCCGCCCCGCTCGCGCTGTTCGCGGCGATGGTGGGGGTCGATCGGCTGTTTGGCGCGCCGGGGCGGGGGTATGACTACGTGGTGGGCGTTGCCCTGCCGCCTGCCGATGGCCAGGCCGGCCTGCCCAAGGTGCTCGGGCCGCAGGATGCCAGCCGGCCGCTGGTGGTGATCGATGCCGGACACGGCGGCAAGGATCCGGGCGCGGGAACGGGTGCGCTCCGGGAAAAGGACCTTACTCTCGCGCTGGCCACGGCCCTGCGCGACGAGCTGGTCAAGCGCGGCGGGATCCGGGTGGCGCTGACCCGCGACGACGACCGGTTTCTGGTGCTGGGCGAACGTTTGGCGATTGCCCGCCGGCTGGGTGCGGATTTGTTCATCTCGATCCACGCCGACAGCACGGGTGAAAATGCCGAGGCCAGCGGAGCCTCGGTCTATACCCTGTCGGACAAGGGCAGCAGCGAAGCCGCGAACAAGATCGCCGCGCGCGAAAACGCGGCGGACATCGTCAACGGCATCAACCTTGGCGGGCAGAGTGAAAGCGTCACCTCGATCCTCGTCGACCTGTCGCAGCGGGAATCGCAGACCCTGTCGCAGCAGTTTGCCAATCTGATCCTGCGCGAAGGGGCAGGGCGGATCCCGTTTCGTGAGCGGTCCGAACAATCCGCGGCCTTTGCCGTGCTGAAAGCGCCCGATCTGCCGTCGGTGCTGTTCGAAACCGGCTATATATCGAATTCGGCCGATGCCGATCGGCTGTCCTCGAGCCAGGGGCAGGCTACTTTTGCCGCGGTCACGGCCCGGGCGGTGCAGGTGTTCTTTGCCCGCAAACGCCCTGTCTGATCGCTCTGGCAATGCACGCGCGCGCCATGCTAGAGCCACCCTCCTATGCCTGACAGCCAAGAGCCTGAATCGATCCGACTGCGGATCCGACGCGAAGCCGGAGGGCTGCTGGGGCGTCTGCGTGAAGCAACAGCACCTCTGCTTGCGGGCCTCCGCGATCATCGGGCCTGGCACTGGGCCAGTGAGCGCTGGGCGACCAGCCGCTGGTTCCGGTTCGGCGGCTACGCGCTCGCTGGGTTTGTCGCGCTGAACCTGTTGCTGTGGATCGCGGTGACCCGCAATTTGCCGTCTGCGGACAGCCTACTGACCTACCAGCCGCCGCTGCCCACGATGGTGCGCGGAGTAAACGGCGAGATTGTTTACAGCTATGCCCGTGAGCGACGGGTTCAATTGCGCTTTGTCGATTTCCCCAAGCCGCTGATCAACGCCTACCTTTCGGCCGAAGACAAGACGTTCTGGAGCCACGGCGGGGTGGACTATACCGGTCTGGCTGGAGCGGTGATCGATTTTGCCACCAAGGTCGGCTCAGACGAACGTGCCAAGGGTGGTTCCACAATCACCCAGCAAGTTGCCAAGAATATCCTCCTGACAAACGAATACTCCGTCGTTCGCAAGCTTAAGGAGATGATTCTGGCGCGGCGAATCGAAAGCGTGCTGACCAAGCAGCAGATCCTTGAGCTCTATCTCAATGAAATTCCGCTGGGCCGCCAAAGCTTCGGAGTCCAGGCGGCGGCCCGTGCCTATTTCAACAAGGACGTCGGTGAACTGCAACTGCATGAGGACGCCTTCCTCGCCATCCTTCCCAAGGCACCGGAAAAGTATGGCAGGGCGAACTTTGCCTCCCAGGCGATCGAACGGCGCAACTGGGTGCTTGACCAGATGGTCAAGAACGGTGCGATTGATGCGGCCACGGCCGATCAGGCCAAGGCGCAGCCGCTGGGCATCGTCGCGCGGCGGGCCGAAACCTATGATCCCTCAACCGGCTATTTCGTGGAAGAAGTGCGACGCCGCCTGATCGCCGAATACGGCGAAAAGGCCGAAGACGGCCCGAACAGCATCTATGCGGGCGGGTTGTGGGTGCGCACTTCGCTCGACCCGCAGCTGCAGAAGGCTGCGCAGGACGCGCTCCAGGCCGGGCTGATGCGCTATCACGCCGGACGCGGATGGGCCGGTCCTATCGCGCACGTCGATATCGATCCCGACGCATGGCAAGGTCAGCTGGTAACGCTCAACAAATCCATTTCCTACAAGGACTGGCGCGTCGGGCTTGTGCTGTCACGCGCGGGCGGGCAGGGGACCATCGGGTTCGCCGATGGCACCACCGCGCCGCTGATCGGTTTGCCCGACGCGATGAAATCCGGCGATGTGATCGCCGCCGGCCCTGCAGGCGGAAAGGCGTGGTCGGTGCGCGCGATTCCGTCAGTCTCCGGCGGCATGGCGGTACAGGATCCACGCTCGGGCCGGGTGCTGGCGCTGCAAGGCGGGTTCGATGCCGGGCTCGACAGCTTCAACCGGGCAACCCAAGCGATGCGCCAGCCGGGCTCGACGATCAAGCCGTTCGTCTATGGCACAGGGCTCGACTATGGCATGACCCCGGCCAGTGAGGTTCTGGACGGAAAGTTCTGCGTCTATCAGGGCGCGCGCTTCGGACAGAAGTGCTTCGTCAACTTCGGCGGCAACAGCGCGGGCAGCGGCAACCATACGCTGCGCTGGGGGCTGGAGCAGTCGCGCAACCTGATGACCGTCCGGATTGCCAGCGAGGCCGGGATGGACCACGTGGTCAAGCAGATCGAACGCGTGGGGATCGGCAAATATCCGCCATATCTGGCCTTCGCGCTCGGCGCGGGTGATACCACCGTCCTGCAGATGTCGAATGCCTATTCGGCGCTCGCGAACAACGGAATCCAATACGCCGCGTCGACCATCGACTTCGTGCAGGATCGCAACGGGAAGGTGATCTGGCGCGCCGATACCCGGCGGTGCAATACCTGCAACATGGCCAACTGGGACGGAAAGCCGATGCCGCGACTGGCCTCGCGCGGCAAGCAGACGATCGATCCGCGCACGGCCTATCAGGTGGTGCACATGCTGGAAGGCGTGATCACCCGAGGCACGGCGGTCGTGCTCAAGGATCTGAACCTGCCGCTATTTGGAAAGACCGGGACGACGACCGGGCCAACCAACGTCTGGTTCGCCGGCGGATCCCAGAACATCGTGAGCGCGGTCTATATCGGCTATGATCAGCCACGTTCGCTGGGCGGCTACGCGCAAGGCGGCACCTTCGCTGCGCCGATCTTCAAACAGCTCGTCCAGAGCACTCGCAACCGCTGGGACACCCGCCCGTTCGTCGCGCCGTCCGATGTCCATATGGTCAAGATCGACCGGATCAGCGGCCGCCGGGTGTTCGATGGGACGCCCAGCGACGATCCCAAGTCGTCAGTCATCTGGGAGGCTTTCAAAGCCGATGCCGAAGCCAAGCGCAGCACCGGGCTGGAAGACCTGGCCAAACAGCGCGATGCGCTGATCGCGGCGATGCGGCGCGGATCACGGGTCCAGACGGGCGGGACGGCCGCCGCCAAACCAGATGCCAGCGCCGCGCCCGATGCCGCCCCCTCGATCGCGCCGGAAGCGGCGGTGGTGACCCAGTAGATGGATGGACACTGCGCCAATATCGGCGCAGTATCTGCTCATGACCAAGCGCCTTTTCAGCATCGCCGCAGCCTGTGCCGCTTTCGCCCTGTCAGTTTCGAGCGGGGCCGATCTCCCGCAGGGGGCAAAGGCGCCGCAGTTTGCCACGCAGGGTGCGCTGGCCGGCAAGGCCTTCGCCTTCAACCTGCGCGCGGCTCTGCGCAAAGGGCCGGTGGTCCTCTATTTCTATCCCAAGAGCTTTACTCAGGGTTGCACGCTCGAAGCTCATGCCTTTGCCGAAGCAATGGACCAGTTTCGTGCCGCCGGGGCGACGGTGATCGGCCTTTCGGCAGACGATCTGGCGACTCAGCGCAAATTTTCGACCGAGGCCTGCCGCAGCGCTTTCCCGGTAGGAATCGCCACAACGCGGATCATTGCTGCCTACGATGTAGCCTTGAAGCGCGCCGATCTTCCCGCCGGGCTGAGCACCCGCACGAGCTATGTGATCGGGCGCGACGGGCGGATCAAGCTGGCCTACAGCAACGCCGATCCTGGTGACCATGTACGCCTGACGCTGGATGCCGTGCGCGCGCTGCGAGGCGTCGGCACGCGCTGACGCGCATCGGCTTTACAATCCGGGGTCTTTCGCTAAGCGGGGCGCGAACTGACCGGCGCGACCTGTTCGCGCACGCTTTTGGAGTTGCCGAACGATGCGGGCCGAAGGGCAGGCTCATATTACCCGGATCGAGGCCGCGCTAACGCTGGTTCGCAAATTCCTTGACTGGGACCGCGCACTGCGCCGCCTTGACGAGCTCAATGCCCGGGTCGAGGACCCCAAGCTGTGGGACAATCCCAAGGACGCCGAAGCCGTCATGAAGGAGCGCCGCCGGCTCGAAGCCGCGGTTGGTACCGTCAACGACATTTCCGCCAAGATGGCCGACGCGATCGAATTCATCGAACTGGGCGAGGTGGAGAACGACGAGGCGACGGTTGACGAAGGGGTTGCCGCGCTGGCCGCGCTGGCGGACCGCGCCGATGCCGACAAGGTGCAGGCCTTGCTGGCCGGTGAAGCGGACAGCAACGACACCTTCATTGAAATCCACGCCGGGGCGGGCGGCACCGAAAGCCAGGACTGGGCCGAGATGCTGCTGCGAATGTACAGCCGCTGGGCCGAGCAGCGCGGCTTCAAGGTCGAAACGATCGAATACCAGGCCGGTGAGCAGGCAGGGATCAAGTCCGCCACCATCCAGGTCAAGGGTGAGAACGCCTATGGCTATGCCAAGACCGAAAGCGGGGTCCACCGGCTGGTCCGGATCAGTCCCTATGACAGTTCGGCGCGGCGCCACACCAGTTTCAGCTCGGTCTGGGTCTATCCGGTCATCGACGACAGCTTCGAAATCGACATCAACGAGGGTGACCTTAAGATCGACACTTACCGCGCATCGGGGGCGGGCGGCCAGCACGTCAACACAACCGATTCGGCAGTGCGGATCACCCACATGCCCTCGGGTATCGTGGTGGCCAGCCAGAACGATCGCTCGCAGCACAAGAACCGCGCGACGGCGATGGGTATGCTGAAGGCGCGCCTCTACGAAGCCGAAATGCGTCGACGTGAAGATGCCGCCAGCGCCGAACATGCAGCCAAGAGCGAAATCGGTTGGGGACACCAGATCCGGTCTTACGTGTTGCAGCCCTATCAGATGGTCAAGGATCTGCGTACCGGGGTCACGAGTCCAAGCCCGGCCGACGTGCTGGACGGCGCGCTCGATCCGTTCATGGCCGCCGCGCTCGCGCAGCGCGTCACCGGTGAGACGGTGGATGTGGAGGACGTCGATTGAGGCGCCGCACGGCGGCCTTTGCGGCGCTGCTGGCGCTGGCGGCGTGTAGCCGGGTCGATCCGGAGAGCGGCCGCTCCGAAAGCGCGCGCGGCTTTCCCAAGGCGGACCGGCCGGTCTCCGCGCCCGGCGCGAACGAGTTTACCGCCGAAGACCAGCGCGACAATCTGGGCGAAGCGAAGGTCGTGATGGATCTCGCCTCGATCAAACAAGGCACCACGGTGGCCGATATCGGTGCCGGGGAAGGCTATTACACGGTGCGTCTCGCCGAACGGGTCGGAGCCAAGGGCCGGGTTCTTGCGCAGGATATCGATCCGGGCGCAATCCAGCGGTTGGGACAGCGGGTTGAGCGCGAGAGGCTCGACAATGTCTCGATCAAGACCGGCGAACCCGACAATCCGCGCCTGCCGGAGAACAGCTTTGACCGGATCTTCCTGATCCACATGTACCACGAGGTCAGCGAACCCTATGCCTTCCTGTGGCACCTGCGCCCGGCGCTGCGGGCGCATGGTCAGGTGGTGGTGGTCGATGTCGATCGATCCACCGATCAGCATGGCATGCCGCCCGCGTTGCTGTTCTGCGAATTGAGCGCGGTGGGCTTTCGCTTGGTTGAATTTGTTCGCAAGCCGGAACTGAAGGGCTATTATGCACAATTCGAGGCCGTAGGGGCACGGCCGGAAGCGCAGCAGATAAAGCCGTGCAGCGCGGCCAAGGGAAAGACGGGGACGCCATGAGTGCGGTTGCGAGTTTCAAGGGCCTGACACCGATTCAGTACGGTGGCAGAGAGGTTTGGCCGTTGGTGGAAGGCGGCAAAGGCGTGGCGGTTTCCAACCATGCCAGCTCGGGCGCCTGGGCGGCGGCGGGCGGAATCGGCACGGTGAGTGCAGTCAACGCCGACTTCTACGATGAAAACGGCGACCGTGTGGTTCAAGTCTATCGCGGCGCTACCCGGCGCGAACGCCACGAAGAGCTGGTCGCCTTTGGCGTCACCGGCGGGGTTGAGCAGATTCGCCGGGCCCATGACATTGCCGGCGGACGGGGCGCGATCAATATCAACGTGCTGTGGGAAATGGGCGGTGCCCAGCAGATTCTGGAACAGGTGCTGGACAAGACCCGCGGCCTGGTGACCGGCGTTACCTGCGGCGCCGGCATGCCCTACAAGCTTTCGGAAATTGCCGAACGTTTCAACGTCAATTATCTGCCGATCATCAGTTCGGCCCGGGCGTTTCGTGCGCTGTGGAAGCGGGCCTATCACAAGGTCGCCCATCTGATGGCGGCGGTGGTCTATGAAGATCCCTGGCTGGCCGGCGGGCACAACGGGCTGTCCAACGCCGAAGACCCGCTGGTGCCGCAGGATCCCTACCCCAGGGTCCGGGACCTGCGCGCGACGATGCGGGCCGAGGGGATTGCCGATACGGTGCCGATCGTCATGGCCGGCGGCGTCTGGTTCCTGCGCGACTGGCAGGACTGGATCGACAACCCCGAACTGGGTCAGATCGTGTTCCAGTTCGGTACCCGCCCGCTGCTGACCCAGGAAAGCCCGATCCCGCAGGCGTGGAAGGACCATCTGCGCACGCTGGAGCCGGGCGACGTTCTGCTCCACCGCTTTTCGCCGACCGGCTTTTACAGTTCGGCCGTGCGCAATCCGTTCCTGCGCAACCTTGAGGCGCGCAGCGAGCGGCAGATCCCCTATTCCAAGGTCGAGGCGGGAGAACATACCGCGCGGCTGGACGTTGGTGTGGGCAACAAGAATTTCTGGGTGGCTCCGGCCGATCTTCAGCGTGCCCGCAGCTGGGTGGCGCAAGGCTACAAGGAAGGGCTGCGCACCCCCGACGATACGATCGTTTTTGTCGACGAAGCCGAACGCAGTGTGATTCAGAAAGATCAAAAAGATTGCATGGGCTGCCTGTCGCACTGCGGGTTTTCATCGTGGAAGGATCACGATGACAATTCCACCGGCTACCTCGCCGATCCGCGCAGTTTCTGCATCCAGAAGACTCTGAAGGCGATCGTTCACGGTGAAGACATCGAGCAGAACCTGATGTTCGCCGGCCATGCGGCCTTCAATTTCAAGACCGATCCGTTCTATTCGAACGGTTTCACCCCGACGGTGAAGCAGTTGGTCGACCGGATCCTGACCGGCGACTGAGCGAAGGGCTCAACCGGAATTGCGGGGGTTGGGGCCAAAACGGTTGTCCTCCCGCGTCCCTGGCAGCACCAGCAGGGCGATCATCGCGATATTTGCGGCGATGGCCAACCAGTCGAGCGGCCAGATCCACCGGTCGAGCGCGATCCGCGCGTCGACGCCCTCCACAGCGGAAACCACCGCGCGTGCCAGCCACAGACTGAACCCGAACAGTGCGGGCAGGATCAGCCAGCCTGACCGATCGTGATCGTGCAGACGCCGCGCCAGCAGGGCCGGAAACGGCACCATTGAAATCAGGTTGAGCGCCAGGATCGACCAGCTGCCGGTCGGGACCCGGGCCAGCATCAGCGCTAGGCTGCCCAACGGCACGAAGGTCATCGCCGCGATGAAGGTGACGGCTAGTTCGGCCCGCGATGATCGTCCCGCAAACGACAGGCTGCGAACCAGCGCACGGCGCAGCAGCGCGGTGAAGCTGACCCGGCGGAAAGCATCTACCGCGCCGTCCTCAGTCAAATTCCCAGGCCCGCTCGCCATGGCTGGCGAGGTCCAGCCCTTCGCGTTCATCGTCCTCGCTCACCCGCATCGGTAGCGCCAACGACACGAGCACCGCGATCACCGCACTGGCAACGGCGGACCAGATGGCAACCACCCCGACGCCGACGACCTGTGCCGCGAACTGGTTGATCATGGTCGTCCCTTCGGCATAGCCGGTGCCGCCTAGATCGCTGGACAGGAACACGGCCAGCATTAGCGATCCGGCTATGCCGCCCACGCCGTGAACCGCGAAAACGTCAAGTGAGTCGTCTATCTTGAGGCGCTTTTTGACCACCTGGATCATCGGATAACAGATCAGCGCGGCAACCGCACCGAACAGGATGGCCGCACCGGGTGAAATGAATCCCGCTGCCGGCGTTACCGTGGCCAGCCCGGCGACGGCACCGGTGGCAAAGCCCACGCTGGTTGGCTTGCCGACGGTGAAGCGCTCGATCCCCAGCCAGACCATTGCCGCCATGCAGGCTGCGACGTGCGTGTTGATGATCGCGCTGGCAGCATCGTCGTTGGCGGCGAGGGCAGAGCCGCCGTTGAAGCCGAACCAGCCCATCCACAGCAACGCTGCGCCCGCCATGGTCAACGAGGGTGCATGGGGAAGCATCAGCGTGCGCGGGAAACCCTGCCGTTTGCCCAGCAGCAGTGCGGCGACCAGGGCGGACACACCCGCAGTGGTGTGAACGACGATTCCGCCTGCGAAATCGCGGGTCCCCACCGCCGTGGCAAGCCAGCCGCCGCCCCAGACCCAGTGGGCCACCGGGGCATAGACCAGCAGGCCCCACAAGGCGCTGAACCCGACTACCCAGCCAAACCGGGCGCGATCGACCCAGGCGCCCGCCATCAGTGCCGGTGTGATTGCGGCGAAGGTCATCTGGAACAGCGCGAAGGCGCTTTCGGGAACCGCGGTATCGGCCCGGACATTGCCAAGGTCGATCAGCATCCAGGCATTGCCCGCGCCGATCCAGCCGTTGGTGACATCGCCGAAGGCCAAGGTGTAGCCGCAGACCACCCACAGCAGCGAGGCAACCGCGGCAATGGCTCCGACCTGGACCAGCACCGCCAGGAAGTTCTTCGCACGCACCAACCCGCCGTAGAACAGGGTCAGGCCCGGCATGGTCATCAGCAGCACCAGCGCGGCGGAGATCAGGATCCAGGCGGTATCGCCGGTATCGGCAACATCGTCGGCAGCCTGCTGGGCCAATGCTGCGGCAGGCAGCAAGGCCGCAGCGGCGGCCATCGCAAGAGCGGCAAGCTTGCGCATCGTTCGTTTCTCCCCGGCAGGCGCGCGATGGGGCGCGACTCCTCCTCGCGGCGGGCCTTAAAGCAACGATTGCGCCTTGGGCAAGGCACGTTGTGCAAGGTTGTTGCGCGGCGCGGGCTTATGCCCAGCCTTCCAGCACCTGATCGGGCGGGCGGTGGCCATCGACCCAGAAGCGGATATTGGCGATGACCTTGTCCCCGGCCTGCGCGCGACCTTCGATCGTGGCGCTGCCAAGATGCGGCAGGGTGATGACGTTGGGCAATTCGATCAACCGGCGGTCAACCTGCGGCTCATGCGCGAAGACATCGAGCCCGGCCCCGGCGATTCGCCCCGCCTGCAACACCGCGATCAGGGCTTCCTCATCGATCAGATCGCCGCGCGCGGTGTTGATGACGTAGGCATCGGGCTTCATTGTCGCGAGGCGGGCGGCGTTCAGCAGGTGGTGCGTACCGCTTCCCGCCGGGCAGTGCAGCGACAGGATGTCCGCCTGGGCGATCAGCGTGTCGAGATCGGCTTCATAGCTGGCGCCGAACATGGTCTCGATGCTGGAGGGCAGACGGTGACGATTGTGGTACACCACCTCCATTCCGAAAGCGCGGGCGCGGTGGGCAACGGCCTGGCCGATCCGGCCCATGCCGATGATCCCCAGCCGCTTGCCGCCTATGCAGTGCCCCAGCATCGCCGAGGGCGCCCAGCCAGTCCATTTGCCGTCGCGCACCAGCCGGCTGCCTTCGCCAAGGCGCCGCGGGACCGACAGGATCAGCATCATCGTGAGATCGGCGGTATCGTCTGTGAACACGCCGGGCGTGTTGGTGACGATCAGCTTGCGGGCTCTGGCAGCATGCAGATCGATATGTTCGATCCCGGCCCCGAAGTTGGCGATCAGACCCAGCCGGTCCCCCGCCGCTTCGATCATTGCGCCGTCAATCCGGTCAGTCACCGTCGGGACCAGCACGTCGCTGTCGCGCATCGCGGCGATCAGCTCGTCGCGGGTCATCGGGCGGTCATCGGTGTTGAGTGCCACCTCGAACAGTTCACCCAGCCTGGCTTCGACCGAGGGCAGCAGACGCCGCGTGACGTGCACGCGCGGACGGCCGGTGAAACGGTGGCCGGACGGAGTATCGGATACGACTGTCATTGCCTGTTTCGCTAGGCCCGGGGCAGGGTAGCGGTCAAGCGACTTGAAGCGGGGTGCAAGGTGCGGCTATCGCCGAGGGACACGCTATGACGATTCACCGCCTTCTTGCCCCGATTCTCGCCATGCTGATGATGGCGGGACCGGCGCGTGCCGAGGATGCCAGGACTCCCTATTGGGCGTCGATCCGCGCAGGTGAGGTCAACATGCGCGCCGGACCGGGCGAAGACTACCGGATCAACTGGGTCTATCACCGGCCGCAGCTGCCGATCAAAGTGCTGCGGACGATGCAAGGGTGGCGCCTCGTGCAGGATCCCGACGGGGTGCAAGGCTGGATGCTGGCACGTTTTCTGACACGAGAACGGAGTGCAATCGTGCGCGGCAAGGGGCTGGCGGACATGCGCGACGATGGAACGGCCGCAGCCAGGCTGCTTTGGCGGGTCGAACCCGGTGTAGTGGTGCGGCTGGGCGATTGCGGTGAAGGCTGGTGCGCCGTCACGATCGAAGGGCGACGTGGCTTTATCGAGCAAGTCCGGCTGTGGGGGGCGGGGGAACCCTGAGGGTCCGCCCGCGGCCCAGCAGCATTTACCGGTGATGGGTGCGGCGGAAATCGCGCGCGTCTTCACGCAGCTCGCGCTTCGCTGACTTCAGTTCGCGGCGTTCTTCGTGGATGGCGCGGGGGTTGTGGTGGGCCTGGGCGCGAACCAGCTCGCGGTGCTCCTGATGAACGGCGCGCACGTCGTGGCGCAGCTCGGCGCGGGTGGTGTGGGCCTGGGCCAGGCCGGGCAGGGCAAGCGCGGCAACTGCGACAGCGGCAAGGATCGTGCGGTTCATGATCGTTCTCCTGATTGGCGCCGGCCGGGGCATGGCCGACACCCAAGAGCTAAGTCCGCGAAACTGAACCGCAGATAAATCAGATGCCCGGAATTGCGGGCTTTCGTGTCGCAAGTTGTCTCAGGCTTGTCACCGCTCAAGCGAGCTCGATTGCCACTGCGGTAGCCTCACCTCCACCGATGCAGAGGCTGGCGACGCCGCGCTTTTTCCCGTGACGCTTCAGCGCCGCCACCAGCGTGGTGACGATCCGCGCGCCCGATGCGCCAATCGGATGGCCCAGCGCGGTGGCGCCGCCATGGACGTTGATCTTCTCGCGCGGGATGCCCAGATCGTGCATCGCGAACATCGCGACACAGGCGAAGGCTTCGTTGACTTCGAACAGGTCGACATCAGCCAGCGTCCAGCCCGCACGGTCCAGCACCTTGTGGATCGCGCCAACCGGCGCGGTGGTGAAATCCTTGGGTTCCTGCGCATGGGCGGCAACGGCGATCACGGTGGCCACCGCCGTGTGCCCCTTGGCCGCAGCAACGCTGGCCCGGGTCAGCACCAGCGCGGCCGCGCCATCGGAGATCGAGCTGGAGGTCGCGGCGGTGATGGTACCGTCCTTGGCAAAGGCAGGCTTGAGCGAAGGGATCTTGTCCGGGCGTCCCTTGCCGGGGCCTTCGTCGGTGTCGACCACGCTCTCCCCGGCCCGGCTCACGACGGTGACGGGAACGATTTCGTCCGCAAAGGCGCCTTCGGCAATCGCCGCATTGGCGCGGCGCAGCGATTCAATGGCATAGCCGTCCTGTGCTTCGCGGGTCAGCTGATAGGCATTGGCGGTGTCCTGCGCGAAGGTTCCCATCGCCCGGCCCGGTTCGTAGGCATCTTCCAGCCCGTCGAGGAACATGTGGTCATAGGCGGTGTCGTGGCCGATCCGCGCACCCGAGCGGTGCTTCTTGAGTAGATAGGGGGCATTGGTCATGCTCTCCATCCCGCCCGCGACCACCAGATCGATCGACCCGGCGGCCAGCGCCTCGGCCCCCATGATCAGGGTCTGCATACCCGATCCACAGACCTTGTTGACCGTCGTCGCCTGAACCGACTTGGGAAGCCCGGCCTTGATAGTGGCCTGACGCGCCGGGGCCTGACCGAGGCCGGCCGGCAGCACGCAGCCCATGTAGACCCGTTCAACCGCGGCGCCATCAACCCCAGCGCGCTCGACCGCAGCCTTGATCGCGGCGGCTCCGAGATCAGTTGCTGCCACGTCGGACAGAGCGCCCTGCATTGCCCCCATCGGAGTGCGGGCATAGGACAGGATGACGATCGGATCGTGCGCGGAAAGCTGGGCCATGGCAGGTGCCTCTCTGAAAATGCGGCTGATTCCGTAACGGCCTTAATGTTGCACCGCGACATTGGCAATCGGCGGAAGGTCGTACGCCTTGCCAAGCGCTCCGGTTTCAGAGAAAATAGTGGCAAAGTGAAACGGGAGCCTTACCGATGAGTACTGCTGAGATCGCGCGGATGGACCAGGTGCTTTGCGCCCAGCGCACCGCCTTCACCGCCGCACAGCCCGAAAGTCTGGCAGTCCGGCGCGATCGGATCGACCGGGCAATTGCCTTGCTGATCGATCACAAGGACGCCTTTGCCAAGGCGGTGTCCGCCGATTTCGGTCACCGCAGCACCGAACAGACCTTGATGACCGACATCATGCCCTCGGTCGGCGCGCTCAAGCATGCGAAGAAGCATTTCGAGGCGTGGAGCCGCGATGAAAAGCGCAAGGTGATGTTCCCACTGGGCCTGATCGGCGCCCGGGCCAAAGTGGTCTGGCAACCCAAGGGCGTGGTCGGAGTGATCGCGCCTTGGAACTTCCCGGTGGGCATGGTGATGGTGCCGATGGCCGGGATCCTGGCAGCCGGCAACCGGGCGATGATCAAGCCCAGCGAATTCACCGAACGCGTGGCAGAGGTCTTTGCTGAGACAGTGCCCAAGTACTTCGCCGAAGAGGAGATGGCCGTTTTCACCGGTGGGGTGGAGGTCGGCGCGGCCTTCTCCAAGCTGGCCTTCGACCATCTGATCTTCACCGGCGCCACCAGCGTTGGCAAGCACATCATGCGCGCCGCTGCCGACAATCTGGTGCCGGTCACGCTCGAACTGGGCGGCAAATCGCCCACGTTCATCGGGCGCAGCGCCAACAAGGCCCAGGCTGGCGAACGGATTGCCATGGGCAAGATGATGAACGCCGGGCAGATCTGCCTGGCCCCCGATTACCTGCTGGTCGCCAAGGATCAGGAAGGCGCCATGATCGAAAGCGTCAAGGCTGGCGTCGGGGCCATGTACCCCAGCCTGCTGGCAAACGATGATTATACGTCGGTGGTCAACGGGCGTAATTTCGAACGGCTGCAAGGTTATCTGGCCGACGCGAAGGAGAAGGGCGCCGAGCTGATCGAGGTCAACCCTGCGGGCGAGGACTTCAAAGCGTCGAACGGCAACAAGATGCCGCTGACCATTGTCCGCAACGTCAACGATGACATGAAGGTGATGCAGGAGGAAATCTTCGGCCCGATCCTGCCAGTGATGACCTATGACACGATCGATTCCGCGATCGACTATGTGAACAGCCACGACCGCCCGCTGGGGCTGTACTACTTCGGGCAGGACAAGGCCGAGGAGCAAAAGGTGCTCAGCCGAACGATCTCGGGCGGGGTTACGGTCAACGACGTGCTGTTCCACAACGCGATGGAAGACCTGCCGTTCGGCGGGGTGGGGCCGTCGGGCATGGGCAACTATCACGGGGCTGACGGGTTCAAGACCTTCAGCCATCCACGCGCGGTGTACCGCCAGAGCGGGCTGGACGTGGGCAAGCTCTCGGGCTTCAAACCGCCCTATGGCAAGCAGACCGCCGCCACCCTTGCCCGCGAGTTGAAGAAGTAGGGGAATTTTAGCCGGGTCTGGCGGATTCTAGGGGTTGGCCCCCTTGCGCGGGGGAAGCGCCGGGACTAGGGCGCGGCTTATCCATTCGCAAGGCGAGTCAGCCCCTTGGTAGACCTGTCCCAGTACCTGCCGATCCTGATCTTCCTGGGCATTGCCCTGGCGCTGTCGGCGGCCTTCGTGTTCCTGCCGATGGGCGTCGCCCGGCTGACAGGGACGCATCAGCCCAATGCCGAGAAGAACAGCGAGTACGAATGCGGCTTTCCCGCCTTCGAGGATCCGCGCAGCCAGTTCGACGTGCGCTTTTATCTGCTGGCGATCCTGTTCGTGGTTTTCGATCTGGAAGCCGCGTTCCTGTTCCCCTGGGCGGTGACCTTTACCAAGCTGGGCTGGGCATCGTGGATCACCATGATGGTGTTCATCGGCGAACTGGTAGTCGGCCTGGCCTATGCCTGGAAAGTTGGAGCTCTGGACTGGGAATGAGCACTCTCGTCAACAGCGCGGGCCAACCGCTTTCCGCTGGGCAGGGCATTACGCCTCCCGATCCGTCCTTTTTCAACGATCTGAACGGCGAAGTGCATGACAAGGGTTTTCTTGTCACCAGCACCGAGGATCTGTTTCAGTGGGCCCGCACCGGCAGCCTGTGGTGGATGACCTTTGGCCTCGCCTGCTGCGCGGTCGAGATGATCCATGTGAATATGCCGCGCTATGACATGGAACGCTTCGGCGTCGCCCCGCGCGCCAGTCCGCGCCAGTCTGACGTGATGATCGTGGCGGGCACGCTGTGCAACAAGATGGCCCCGGCGCTGCGCAAGGTTTACGACCAGATGTCGGAGCCCAAATACGTCATCTCGATGGGCAGCTGCGCCAACGGCGGCGGCTATTACCACTACAGTTACAGCGTAGTGCGCGGGTGCGACCGGATCGTGCCGGTGGACATCTACGTCCCCGGCTGCCCGCCGACCGCCGAAGCGCTGCTCTATGGCGTGATGCAGTTGCAGCGCAAGATTCGCCGTGTCGGGACGATCGAGCGGTGAGGGCAGGGCGATGAGCACAATTCTTCATTCCGCCCCGCGCTTCGCGTCGAACGACGGCGTGGTCGCGCAGCTGTCCAAGACACTCGGCACCATGCTGGTCTCGGCCAAGGAGGAGCATGGCGAGATCGTGCTGACCGTGGCGCGTGACCGGATCGCCGGGGCGCTGGCCCTGCTGCGCGAACTGCACGACTACCAGCAGCTGATGGAAATCGCCGGAGCCGATTATCCGTCGCGGGCCGAGCGGTTCGAGGTTGTTTACATGCTGCTCTCGGTCACCCGCAATCACCGGGTGATGGTCAAGGTCACGGCGGCCGAGGATACTCCGGTGCCCACCGTCACCACCCTGTGGCCCAACGCCGGCTGGCTCGAACGCGAAGTGTTCGACATGTACGG
>JABFRE010000065.1 GCA_013141325.1 Novosphingobium sp. | reverse complement strand
CCTTGTGATCGTTGATGTACTTGATCGCGTCCGAAACGGTGCTGATCTTCTCGGCCGCATCGTCCGGGATTTCCACGCCGAATTCCTCTTCGAACGCCATCACCAGTTCGACGATGTCAAGGCTGTCAGCGCCCAGGTCATCGATGAAGCTGGCGTCTTCGGTCACCTTGTCGGCTTCGACGCCGAGGTGCTCGACGACAATCTTCTTAACCCGGTCGGCGGTGTCGCTCATGGATGTGTCCCTTCGTGAACGGCAGATTAAACTGTGTTGCGGCCCGCCCTAGAGAACGGCGCGCGCTAAGGCAAGAGGTGTGCACGGCCCGTCGCCAAAACAAGAGCACGCGATACGTATGCGCTACCCCTTCGGTGGTTCGACCACGCGAATGTGCAATTCGCGCAGCTGTTTGGGCTCAGCCAGTGACGGCGCACCCATCAGCAGGTCTTCGGCGCGCTGATTCATCGGGAACAGGGTGATCTCGCGCAGGTTCTGGACCCCGCACAGCAGCATGACCATCCGGTCGACCCCCGCGGCCATCCCGCCGTGGGGCGGCGCGCCGTACTGGAACGCGCGGTACATGCCGCCGAAGCGCTCCTCGACATCGGCCTGGGTGAGCCCGGTCAGCTCAAACGCCTTGACCATCAGATCGGGGTGCTGGTTGCGGATCGAGCCCGAGGCGAGCTCGTAGCCGTTGCACACCATGTCGTACTGATAGGCCTTGATGCTCAGCGGATCCTGGCTTTCCAGCGCCTCCAGCCCACCCTGCGGCATCGAGAACGGGTTGTGTGCGAAATCGACCTTCTTGTTCTCATCGTCCCATTCGTAGAACGGGAAATCGACGATCCAGCAGAACTTGAAGGCGTTCGCGTCGACCAGTTCGAGCTGTTCGCCAGTGCGAGTCCGGGCTTGGCCAGCCAGCTTGGCGGCCTGAGCCTCGTTTCCGGCGGCAAAGAACGCACCGTCGTCAGGGCCAAGGCCAAGCGAATCCCAAAGCGCGGCCATCTTGTCCTCGCCGTGGTTCTTGGCGATCGGCCCGCCGAACACCCCATCCTTGCGGGTGGCATAGCCAAGCCCGGCATGGCCTTCGCCGCGGGCCCACTCGTTCATCTCGTCGAAGAACTTGCGGCTCTTTTCGGCAGTGTTCGGGGCTGGGATCAGGCGAACCACGCCGCCCGAGCCGACGATCTTCTCGAACAGGCCAAAGCCCGATGATGTGAACTCGCTGGTCACATCCCGAATCAGCAGCGGGTTGCGCAGATCGGGCTTGTCGGTGCCATAATCGAGCATCGCCTGAGCATAGGGAATGCGCGGGAATTCACCCGCCTTGGTCACGCTCTTGCCCTCGGCAAAGACTTCGAACACCCCGGCCATGACCGGCTCCATGGTATCCCAGACTTCTTCCTGGGTAACGAAGCTCATTTCCAGATCGAGCTGGTAGAACTCGCCCGGCAGCCGATCGGCGCGCGGGTCTTCATCGCGGAAACAGGGTGCGATCTGAAAATAGCGGTCGAACCCGGCGACCATCAGCAGCTGCTTGTACTGCTGCGGGGCCTGCGGCAGGGCAAAGAACTTGCCCGGGTGAATCCGGCTGGGCACCAGAAAGTCGCGCGCGCCTTCGGGGCTGGAGGCGGTGAGGATCGGGGTCGAATATTCGGTAAAGCCGATGTCCTCCATCCGCCGCCGCGTTTCGCGCACGATCGCCGCGCGCTTGACCAGGTTGGCGTGGAGCGTTTCGCGCCGCAGGTCGAGGAAGCGGTACTTCAGCCGCACGTCCTCGGGATATTCCTGCTCGCCGGCTACCGGCAATGGCATCTCCTCTGACCGGCTCAGCACGGTCGCGCTGCGGGCATAAACCTCGATCGCACCGGTCGGCAGGTTGGGGTTGACCGTGCCCGCGCTGCGCGCCTTGACGTCGCCCTCGATGGTGACCACCGATTCAACTCGCAATCCTTCAAGCACTGCGAGGGCCGGACTATCCACATCGGCAACGATCTGGGTCAGCCCGTAATGATCCCGCAGATCGACGAACAGGACGCCGCCGTGGTCACGCTTGCGGTGAACCCAGCCCGACAGGCGGATGGTCTGGCCGACATCGCTGGCGCGCAGCGCGCCGCAGGTGTGCGAACGATAAATGTGCATCGAAACTCTTTCCAAGCGGCCCACTTTGTTGCAGGGGCGAAAGCGCGGGCTAACAGGCGAATCCCGCGCTTTTGTCAAGCCGAGGCCCCGCACGGGGCCACCTACAGAAAAGAACGATGAAAATACACCCACTGATTACCACCTCCGCAGCACTCGCGGAGCTGTGCGCCCGGCTGGCCAAGGCCGATTTCGTGTGCGTCGATACCGAATTCATGCGCGAAAACACCTATTGGCCCGAACTCTGCCTGATCCAGATCGCCGATACCGAGGAAGCGGCGGCAATCGATCCGTTGGCCAGGGACATCGATCTGACCCCGCTGCTCGATCTGCTGGTTGACAACGAAGACGTGCTCAAGGTGTTCCACGCCGGCGGGCAGGACGTCGAAATCATCTACAATTTGACCGGGCGCACCCCGCACCCGATTTTCGATACCCAGATCGCTACGATGGCGATCAGCCAGAGCGAACAGATCGGCTATTCGAATCTGGTCGAATCATGGCTGGCAATCACGGTGGACAAGGGGGCGCGGTTTACCGATTGGTCGCGCCGACCGCTGACCGAGCGGCAGATCGAATATGCGATCGGCGATGTCACCCACCTCGCCAAGATCTTCCCGAAGATCCTGGGGCGCCTGAAGAAGACCGGGCGCGGGGTCTGGCTCAACATCGAGATGGAGAAGCTGGCCGATCCGGCGGGGTACCGCAACGATCCGACGCTGGCCTGGCTGCGGATCAAGGCGGCGGGGCGCAACCCGGCGATGCTCGGACGGCTCAAGGCAATCGCCCATTGGCGTGAGGTCGAAGCCCAGGACAAGAACCTGCCGCGCGGTCGAATCGTTCGCGACGAGACCCTTGCCGATATCGCCAGCCACCCGCCCAAGCGCCAGGAGGATCTGGCCAAGGTGCGCGGACTTTCACCCGGCTGGAAAGACAACGAGATCGGCAAGCGGTTGATGGCGACGCTCGACGCCGCCACCCCGCTGACCGACGCTGAACTGCCGCCGCGCACACCGCGCGGGGCGCCGCTGGGCAAGGAAGGCGCACTGGTCGCCGATCTGCTCAAGCTGCTGCTCAAGATCCGCAGCCGCGAGATCGATGTCGCCGCCCGCCTGCTCGCCCGAAGTGAGGATCTGGAACTGCTCGCCGCCGGTGTGCGCCAGGTGCCGCTGCTCGAAGGCTGGCGCTATGAGGTGTTCGGCAAGGATGCGCTCGACCTGGTCGAAGGCAAGATGGCCTTCGCCGTGGTGGGCGGCAAACTCAAGATGACGCATGTCGATGACGTGGTCGAAGCGGTCGGAGCTGAGACCGAGGCCACCGAATGACCACCTACCTGCCCACGCTCAAGCAGCTCCAATACCTCGTCGCGCTGCATGAGCATGGGCACTTCGGACGCGCCGCCGACGCCTGTTTCGTCTCGCAATCGACCCTTTCGGCGGGCCTGCGCGATCTCGAAAACCTGCTGGGGGTGATGCTGGTCGAGCGGACCAAACGCGCGGTGCGCTTCACCCCGCTGGGCAACGCCGTGGTCGCCAAGGCCCACCGGCTGCTGCGCGAGGCGGAAGAGCTGAGCGACATGGTGCAAAGCGCCGGTCAGCCGCTGTCGGGCGAGGTGCGGATGAGCGTGATCCCCACCATCGCTCCGTTCCTGCTGCCCCGGATGCTGCCGCGCCTGCGGCGTGAGCGCCCCGCGCTGAAGCTCTATCTGCGCGAGGAAACCAGCGCGGCGGCAATCGAATCGCTTCATCACGGGCGCAGCGACTGCGTGCTGCTGGCCCTGCCCTATCCGACGGGTGAGGTGGAGAAGGAGACGATCGAACTCGATGCGCTGTGGGTCGCCTTCCCCAAGGACGATCCGCGCGATCCGCCGGAGGAAATCGCGCCCGAACTGATCGACGAGAACCGGCTGTTGCTGCTGGAAGACGGGCACTGTCTGAAAGAACACGCACTGGCCGCCTGCAACCGGCCCGAGCTGCGCGCGTCGGCCACGATGATCGGGACCAGCCTGCACACTCTCGTGCAAATGGTCGACAACGGCCTGGGCCTGACCATGCTGCCCGAAATGGCGCTCGACGCAGGGATCCTCAACGGCACCGACGTGGTCGCCCGCCCCTTGAAGAGCGACACCGCCAATCGCGAAATCGCGCTGGTCTGGCGCAAGAATTCACCGCGCGGCGACGAGTTCAGGCTGCTGGCCGAGGAACTGCGGGCGGGATAACATGGTCGCGATCAAAATCATCAAGCGTCCGGCAGGCGAAGCACCTGAGTGGGTTCGCGATGCGTGGATTGGTCTTGAACTGATTGCTGTGAATGATGCCCCCGCCAAGACCCTCGGATTTGGCGTCTTAAGTGGACCAAAGGGCAGACTGGGCCAACTTCTAGGCATCGTTTCCGGCCGAGCGGTCCGATACGAGGGCTTTGTGGTTCGTTCCGGCCAGGCCATCGCCTGCCTGTCTGCCCACAACAGTGAAGCGGCAAATTGGTGGCGGGAAAACTGTCCAAACTTTATCAAACCGAAAGGTGGATTGCTGTTTCGAACGGACGAATGCGAGATAATTCGAAGCACCAGTCCTTGGCGCTGAACCCTCAATCCATGTGCTTCAAGCCGACCCGCAGATAGTCCCAGCCGGTAACCACCGTCAGCGCCGCAGCGGCCCACAGCGTCGTCAGGCCCACTGTGTGCGGCACGTTCATGGTCAGTCCGCCCAGCGTGACATTCCACCAAGGCAGGGCATGGCCGAGGATCAGCGAACCGAGGCAGACCATCTGGAAGGTGGTCTTCCACTTGGCGAGCCGGCTGACCGGGACCGACACCTGAAGGCCGCCCAGAAATTCGCGCAGCCCCGAAACCGCGATCTCGCGCGCCAGGATCACCAGCCCGGCAATGACGTGCATGTCGCCCACGAAGGGCCCGCGCAGCACGCCTTGAGCGGCCAGCACCAGGATGACTGTGGCGACCATGATCTTGTCGGCGATCGGATCGAGGAACTGGCCCAGCTTGGACACCGCCCCGCTGGACCGGGCGATGTACCCGTCGAAATAGTCGGTGATCCCCATCAGGCAATAGAGCCCGAAGGCCATCAGATAGCCCCATTGCCAGTCTGGCCACCACAGCAGAAAGGCCAGCAGCGGCAGCGTCACAATCCGCGACAGGGTCAGGATGTTGGGCAGTGACATCATCGTGCCCACGAATAGCCGCGAAGGGCCCGGTGCAAAAGAGGCACTTTGGGCTTGTCCGCAGGCCAAGTGGCGCTACGGTCCGCGCCATCCGGGGCTGCCACAAAGCGAATTCATGACCACTCAGACCCATCTGATTCACAGTCGGCGCTTCCTGCCGCTGTTCGCGACCCAGCTGCTCAACGCCTTCAACGACAATCTCTTCAAGAATGCGATGGTGCTGTACGTGGTCTACAGCGTCTACCAGTCGGAAAAAGCGGAAGGGCAGTTCAGCGCGATTGCCTCGGGAATCTTCATCCTGCCGTTCTTTGTGCTGTCAGCCCTGTCCGGACAGCTGGCCGATATGCGCGACAAGGCTCGGATCATCCGCATCGTGAAGGCCGCCGAAATCGGGATCATGATGATCGGGGCCGCCGGCCTGCTAATGGCCTGGAAGGGCGTGATGGTCACCGGGGTGGCGATCCCGCTGATGTTGCTGGCTTTGCTGGGAATGGGCGTCCATTCGACGTTTTTCGGACCAATCAAGTACGCCATCCTGCCCCAACACCTCCACAAGGACGAAGTACTGGCCGGAACCGGTCTGGTAGAAGCGGGAACCTACATTGCGATCCTGGCGGGGACGATTGTTGCGGGTTGGATCCCGGTCGAATGGGCGGCAGTGGGTGTGATTGTCACCGCGCTGATCGGTTATGTCACCAGCCGACAGGTGCCGCCTGCGCCGCCGATGGGCCCAGCGGAACCGCTCGATTTCCACTTCATTCGTTCATCGATCGCGCTGGTGCGCAATACCAGCCATGACCGGCGGGTGTTTCTGGCGATCATGGCGATCAGCTTTTTCTGGACCATCGGCACGGTGCTGTTCGTGCAGTTCCCTCCGCTTGCGAAGAATGTTCTCGACGCCAGCAAGGAAGTGGCCAGCCTGTTTCTGGTGATCTTCTCGGTGGGGGTGGCAATCGGCTCGATGTCGGTAAACGCCCTGCTCAAGGGTACGGTTTCGGCCCGGTTCTCGCCGCCCTCCGTGATTGCGATGGGCCTGTTCGTGGTCGCTTTCTTCATCGTCTGCCGACAATGGGTGCCCCATCCCGAAGAAGGGCTGATGGACGTTGGCCATTTCATTGCCCGTCCGCTGGCGGTCCCGCTGATGCTGTGCCTGTTGGGCATAGCGATTGCCGGCGGCATGTTCGTGGTGCCGCTCTATGCGTTTCTCACCACCTTCGTCGACAAGGCACAGACGTCGCGGACCATCGCGGCGAACAACATCGTCAACTCCGGCGCGATGGTGATCGGCTCGCTGCTGGCCAGCGGCCTCTCCGCCGCAGGGGTGGCGATCGTCAACCAGCTGCTGCTGAGCGCGGCGATGTGCCTGTTTTCCGCCTGGCTGGCGCGCAAGCTGGTGAAAGCTGAACGCACCGCGCTCTGACGCACGTCAGGCGATATAAAGGCTGACCGCCACGAAGCAGGCGCAATAGGCCATCACGAAGTCCCTCAGATCGTTGAGCAAGCCGCCGCGGCGGCTGCGTTTGATCGCCTGCGCCTCCGCGCCAAGGCGGATATGGGGGGGCAGGCTGGCCAGGAACGGGTGGCGGGCCTTTTCATCGGTGAGTACAAGCGACCTTCTCATGCCGCTGGGGTAAGAAGTTGTTCACCATCGCACCAGCCGGAAAATCGCGGTTAACGGGCACCTTCCCGTAGTGGGACAGTAACCATGATCGTTATCCAGCGGCGGCCGCGATTGAAGGGCGCGGCTTCCCTCGCTAAGGCTCTGGAATGACCGAACCCAAGACCATCAACGGCGGGCGTTTACTCGTCGATTGCCTCATCGCCCAGGGCTGCGACCGGCTGTTCACGGTGCCGGGCGAAAGCTTCCTCGCGGTGCTCGACGCGCTACACGATTCGCCTGAGATCCAGACCGTGATCTGCCGCCAGGAAGGCGGTGCAGCGTTCATGGCCTGTGCCGACGGGACGATGACCGGGCGGCCCGGCGTGTGTTTCGTGACCCGTGGTCCGGGCGCGACCAACGCCAGCATCGGCGTCCATGTCGCCATGCAGGATTCGCAGCCGATGCTGCTGTTCATCGGCGATGTCGATCGGGGCATGAAAGACCGCGAAGGCTTTCAGGAGGTCGATTTCGGGCAGATGTTCGCGCCGCTCGCCAAGCTGGTGCTGCGGATCGATGATCCGGCGCGGATCCCCGAATATGTCGCGCGGGCGTGGAGCGTCGCGCAGTCCGGCCGGCCCGGCCCAGTAGTGATCGCGCTGCCTGAAGACATGCTGCTCGAACGGGTCAGCGGCGCGGCGCCCCGCCCTGCGGTGACGCGACCCGCTCAGGCGATGTGCCCGGACGCAATGGGTGTACTGATGCAGATGATCGGCGATGCGGCCGCGCCAGTGGCAATCGTCGGCGGCGCCGGATGGCACGCCAAGGCGCGCGAGCATTTCACGGCCTTCGCCGAACGAATCGGCCTTCCTGTTGCGGGCGCATTTCGCCGTCAGGATGCGATTGCCAATTCCAGCAAGGTCTGGGCCGGAAACCTGGGCTATGGGCCCAACCCCAAACTGGTCGAGCGGATCAAGGCGGCCGATTTGGTGATTGCCGTCGGTGCCCGGCTGGGTGAGGCCACAACCGACAGCTATTCCCTGATCACCCCCGATCACCCGGGGCAGACGCTGGTTCACATTCACCCCGATCCCGACGAGCTGGGCCGCGTCTACCGCCCCGATCTGGCGATCTGCGCCGACATGGGTGAGTTCGCAGAAATGGCCGCGCTGTGGGACGATGATACCCTGCCCTTCGACGCGGGCGAGGAGGCCCACCTCGAATGGCTGGACTGGACCACGGCAAAACCCGCAGACTGGCCGCTCGACATGGCGGTCTGCGTCGCGGCGATGCGCGAAACCGTTCCGGGCGATGCGATCATCTGCAACGGCGCGGGCAACTTTTCGGGCTGGTGGCACCGCTATTGGCATTACAACGGTTTCCCTACCCAGCTGGCCCCCACGGCCGGGGCGATGGGGTATGGGGTACCCGCCGCCGTTGCCGCAGCACTGCGCCACCCGGAACGCACCGTGGTCGCACTGGCGGGCGACGGCGATTTCCTGATGAATGGACAGGAACTGGCAACCGCAGTCCAATATGGCTGCGATCTGTTGGTGATCCTGGTCGACAACGGCACCTACGGAACGATCCGGATGCACCAGGAACGCGAATTTCCGGAGCGGATTTCCGGGACCACGCTGCACAACCCCGATTTCGCGGCACTGGCGGTCGCGTACGGCGGCTGGGCGCAGCGGGCGGAAACCACCGCGCAATTCACTACCGCGCTGGCAGAAGCCAAGGACCGCAAGGGCCTGCGCCTGATCCACACGCTCATCGATATCGAACAGCTCAGCGCCGGGGGGGCGACGGTTTCAGGCCTCAGGGCAAAGGCGAAGGGCTAGGCGGCACCTCTGACAGCGAGAGGATATGCTCCCATTCCGCCGGTTTCACAGTGGAAACCGACAGGCGGAACTTGGTCAGCAGGTCCATCTGGGCCAGCGCCGGATCGGCCTTGATCTCCTTGAGCGTCACCGGCCGCTTCAGCTTGCGCACCGGCTTGATCTTGACCGAGGTCCAGCGCCCGGTGTCGTCGGTCGGATCCTGAAAGCCTTCCCTGGTCACCTCGGCGATGCCGACGATCTCCACGCCGATGTTCGAATGATAGAAGAATACCTGATCGCCCACCTGCATCGCCCGCAAGTGCAGCCGCGCGGTGTAGTTGCGCACGCCGTCCCAGGTCCCCTCGCCCTCGGCCACCAGATCGTCCCAGCCATAGACGTCGGGTTCGGACTTCATCAGCCAATGGGATTTGATTTTCGTCATGCCAGCCCTCGCAAAAACGGTTATGCCCGCGCCATAGACCCAACTTTCCGGAACCGTCCACCTATGTCGCTCACTTCGATCCCTGTGCTCTCGCTGACCCTGCCCAAGGCCGAATTCGCTCAGGCAATCGGTGAGAGTTTCCGCACATTCGGCTTTGCCATGGTCAAGGATTTCCCGATCGACCGTAATCTGATCGACCGGGCGATGCAGATGTCGAAAGAGTTCTTCGCCCTGCCGGAAGCAGAGAAGCGCAGCTACCATGACGCTGCGATCTCCGGCGCGCGAGGCTATACCCCGTTCGGGGTGGAGATCGCCAAGGACGCCAAGGCCCACGATCTCAAGGAATTCTGGCACATCGGCCGGGATCTGCCTGAGGGCAGCCCGCTGGCCGATGCTTCGATGCCGCCCAACGTGTGGCCCGCGCGCCCCGAAGGCTTCCAGGACCTGTTCACCGAACTCTACCGCCAATACGATGCCACGGGCGCCGCGATCCTCTCCGCGATCGCCCTCTATCTGGGGCTGGACGAGCACTGGTTCGACAAGGCGATCGAGGACGGCAACTCCGTCATGCGGCTGTTGCACTATCCGCCGCTCGACAATGTCGAGGGCGAGGCGATTCGCGCCGGGGCCCACGGCGACATCAACCTGATCACCCTGCTGCTCGGCGCGGAAGAGGCCGGACTTGAGCTGCTGTTCCAGGGCAAGGAATGGATGAACGCCTCACCGCCCGAAGGGGCGATGGTGATCAACTGCGGCGACATGCTGGAACGGCTGACCAACCATTATCTACCTTCTACCATTCACCGCGTCCGCAACCCCGGCCCGGAGCGCGCCGCGTTCAGCCGGTTTTCGATGCCGTTCTTTCTGCACCTGCGCAGCGATTTCCCGATAGAGACGCTGCCGCAATGCATCACGCCCAAAAATCCCGACCGCTATCCGGTTCCGATCACCGCCGATCAGTTCCTGCAGCAGCGCCTGCGCGAGATCGGGCTCAAGAAGTAGCAGGCAGGGCTGTGGTGAACGGTTTCATCCCGAGCTCTTAACCCAAATTTCAAGGGTTTGCGGCATCGTCGCCTCAATTGGGGCACGGGGACGCATTTACGATGCCTGTTGGAACTGTCGATTCACTTGAGTCCAAGGCGAGCCAAACCGCTTGGGCGGGTTCAGCCGAGCGCGATCTGCTGGCCTTGGGTACAGTCGTCGCGGCGATCATCCTGTTCATCGGAACGGGCGGATCGGTGCTCAGCGGAGTATTCGCCCAGTTTGCCGGCACCGGAATGGGCCCAGACCGCCTGCTGGCCTGCGCCTTTATCCTCAACATCGCGCTGATCATCTTCGGCTGGCGGCGCTACCGCGATCTCAACAGCGAGATGCAGGTTCGCCGCATTGCCGAAGAGCAGGCGCGGATCCTGGCAGAAATCGACCCGCTGACCGGCTGCCTCAACCGCCGCTCTATCGGCGACGTCACCGATCATTTCCTGGCCGAGATCGCGCTACGCGGCAAGGCAGCAGCCTTTGTCATGCTCGATCTGGACAATTTCAAACAGGTCAATGACGTCAACGGCCATGCTGCGGGCGACGCGCTGCTCTGCGCCTCGGCCAACCGCATCAAGCAGCTGCTGCCATCGGAAAGCCTGCTGGCGCGCTTTGGCGGCGACGAATTTGCCTGCATCATACCGTTCGATCCCAACCAGCACGAACTGATCGACCGCCTGTGCGAGGAACTGATCGCCGCGGTGGGTCGCCCGGTGGTGTTTCGCGGCGCTGAGCTGGAAACCACGGTTTCAGCAGGCGTCACCCGCAGCGACGGGCTGGAAGTGAAGCACGATGCCCAGACCTTGCTGCACATGGCCGACATCGCGATGTACAACGCCAAAAAGCGCGGACGGAACCGCCACTATTGGTTCGAGCCGAGCATGGAAAGCGAGCTGCGGTTCCGCAGCGAATTAGAAGCCGGCATCCGGCGCGGCATCACGCTCGACGAATTCGTCCCCTATTACGAAAAGCAGATCGATCTGAAGACTGGCGAACTGGTCGGCTTCGAAATGCTCGCCCGCTGGCAGTCTCCCACGCTGGGGATCGTCGGCCCCGACATTTTCATCCCGATCGCCGAGGAAATCGGCGTGATCGCCCAGCTTTCGGAAAACCTGATCCGCAAGGCGCTGACGGATGCGCGCAGCTGGAATCCGCGGTTGACGCTGTCGGTCAACATCTCGCCAATCCAGCTGCGTGATCCCTGGTTCGCGCAAAAGCTTCTGAAACTGCTGGTAGAGGCCAACTTCCCGGCCAACCGGCTGGATATCGAAGTCACCGAAAATTCGCTGCACGACAACGTCGCAATGGTCCGCTCGATGATCACAAGTCTCAAGAACCAGGGGATCAGCGTCAGTCTGGACGATTTCGGCACCGGCTACAGCTCGCTTTCGCAGCTGCAGTCGTTGCCGTTCGACCGGATCAAGATCGACCGCAGCTTCATCACCACCCTGCCCGGCAACCGCGACAGCGCCACGATCGTCCGCTCGATCACCTCGCTGGGTCAGGGCCTTGGCCTGCCGATCACCGCCGAGGGCGTGGAGAACGAAGAAATCCTGCGCGAACTGCGCCAGTTTGGCGACTTCAAGGCGCAAGGTTATCTTTATGGGCGGCCCAATTCCGCCAGCGTTACCCACGCCGAACTGGCCCAGCTTAACCTCCTGCTCGAACTGCCGGACGATGGCAGCGACGCGGTGGAAGCTGTCGACGAAGCCGTGGCAGCGCCGGACATCGCGCGGATCGCCTGAACTCCGCACCCACTGGACGCCGCGCCGCGCAAGGCATAGAGCGCGGCGATGCGCGTTCCGTTCGTCAAGATGCATGGCCTCGGCAACGACTTTGTCGTGCTCGACGCGCGCGCTGAACCGCTGCCTGCAATCACGACGGCCCTGGCCAGCGCCCTCGCCGATCGCAAGACCGGGATCGGCTGCGACCAGCTGATCGTGATGGAACGCTCCGACATTGCCGATTTCCGGATGCGGATCTTCAATTCCGACGGCGGAGAGGTCGAATCCTGCGGCAATGCCGCGCGCGCGGTGGGTTTGCTGCACGGCGCGCCCGCACGGATCGAGACGCTGGGCGGGTTGATCGAAGCAAGCCCGGCCACCGCCGGGATCGCTGTCGACATGGGCGAGCCGCGCTTCGAATGGGACCAGATCCCGCTGGCCTATGCGATGGACACCCACGCGATGCCGGTCGGCTGGGAGGGGCTGGACCTGCCCACGGCGGTCAATGTCGGCAACCCGCACATTATCTTCTTCGTCGCGGATTGCGATGCGGTGGAACTCGACCGGCTTGGCCCGGAGATCGAGCACGACCCGCTGTTTCCCGAACGGATCAACGTCAACGTCGCCGCAGTCACAGCCCGCGACGCAATCCGCCTCAGGGTATGGGAACGCGGCGCGGGGCTGACCCGCGCCTGCGGCACGGGAGCCTGTGCCACCGCGATCGGGGCGATGCGGCGCGGCCTGACCGACCGGGCCGTTACGGTCACGCTTCCCGGCGGCCCGTTGCGGATCGAATGGACCGCAGCAAATCGGATTGTCATGACCGGCCCGGCCACGGAAAGCTTTCGCGGCAGTTTCGACAGCACGGCTTTCGGGGCCTGACCTTGGGCGCAGAGGTGATCTCGCTCGGCTGCCGGCTCAACCTGTCGGAAAGCGAAGAGTTGCGCGCGCTGCTGGCCGCGGAAGACCAGTTGGTGGTGGTCAACAGCTGCGCGGTAACCGCCGAAGCCGTCCGCCAGACCCGTCAGGCAATCCGCCGCGCGCGCAAGGCCCGGCCCGGCGCCCGCCTGCTGGTAACCGGCTGCGCAGCCGAGGTCGAACGCGCAGCGCTGTGCGCCATGCCCGAAGTCGACGGCCTCATCCCCAACACCCGCAAGCTCGATCCGCGCGCGTGGAATGTGGCACCGGCGCGCAACCCCGGAACGGCGCAGCACACCCGCGCCTTTATTGCGGTCCAGAACGGCTGCGATCACGCCTGCACCTTTTGCGTGATCCCGCAGGGCCGCGGAGCGAGCCGCTCGCTGCCGGTCTCCGCCGTGCTGCGCGAAGTGGAGCGCCACCTCGATTCCGGCGCGCGCGAAGTGGTGCTGACCGGGGTCGATCTGACAAGCTGGGGACACGACCTGCCGAACGGTGCGCGGCTGGGCGATCTGGTGCGGACGATGCTGGGTGCCTTCCCTGCCCTTGGCCGGTTGCGGCTGTCTTCGCTCGACGGGGTGGAGATCGATCCGCTGCTGTTCGATCTGCTGGCCCACGAGGCCCGCGTGATGCCGCACCTGCATCTGTCGCTGCAGCACGGCGATGATCTGATCCTCAAGCGGATGAAGCGCCGCCATCTGCGCCGCGATGCCGTGGATCTGGTCGAACGGCTGCGCGCGTTGCGACCCGATCTGGCACTGGGGGCCGACCTGATCGCCGGTTTCCCGACCGAAAGCATGGCCGCCGACGCCGCCAACCGTTCGATCGTGCACGAGTTGGGGATCGTTCACGGCCACGTCTTCCCTTACTCCCCCCGCCCCGGCACTGCGGCGGCGCGAATGCCGCAGCTGGACCGCGCGGTGATCAAGGCGCGTGCGGCGGCGCTGCGGGCGGAATGCGAAGCGGTTCGCAGCCGATGGCTGACCGGGCAACTCGGCGCACCGCAACGGGTGCTTGCCGAACGCGACGGGACCGGCCATGCGGAAAACTTCGCACGGGTGCGTCTGGCGCCCGCAACCCTTGCCGGAACGCTTGTAACCGTGACCCCTACCCGCATATCTGAAGGCCTGCTGGCATGAGTCAGGAAACCTGGTCCGACCGCATCTTTGGCGGCTTTCGCAAGACATCCGAACGGCTCAGCGAGAATCTGGCCGGAATCGTCAGCAAGACCCGGCTCGACGAGGCGCAGCTCGACGCGCTCGAAGACGCGCTGATCCTGTCCGATCTCGGCCCGCGCGCAGCCGCCCGGATCCGCGAGCGTCTGGCCGGCGAGCGCTTTGAGCGCGGGGCCGACGAAGCGGCGATCAAGCAGGCCGTGGCCGAAGAAATCGCCGCCATCCTGCGCCCCGTGGCCAAGCCGATCGACGTCGTCGCCTTTCCGCGCCCACAGGTGGTGCTGGTGATCGGGGTGAACGGATCTGGCAAGACCACCACCATCGCCAAGCTGGCCCACCTGTTCCAGGAACAGGATTACGGCGTGATGCTGGCTGCGGGCGATACCTTTCGCGCGGCGGCGATCGGCCAGCTGGCGGTCTGGGCCGAGCGGCTGGGCGTGCCAATCATCACCGGGCCCGAAGGCGGCGATCCCTCTGCCGTGGTGTTCGATGCGGTCAGGGCCGCCACCGAACAGGGCACCGACGCCTTGATCGTCGATACCGCCGGACGCCTGCAGAACAAGCGCGAGCTGATGGACGAGCTGGCCAAGATCCGCCGCGTGCTGGGTCGGCTCAACCCTGAGGCGCCGCACGACGTGGTGCTGGTTCTGGATGCGACCAATGGACAGAACGCGCTGCAACAGATCGAGATTTTCAAGGAGGTGGCAGGGGTGACCGGCCTGATCATGACCAAGCTGGACGGGACCGCGCGCGGCGGCGTGCTGGTCGCGGCGGCCGAGCAATACGGCCTGCCGATCCATGCCATCGGCGTGGGCGAAAAGATCGACGATCTGCGCCCCTTCGATCCCGATCTGGTCGCCCGCGTCATCGCCGGGGTCGCGTGATGGCCGATGCTGCTGCCAAGAAGCCCAAATCGGGCATTCTCAATCTGGTGGTCGACTATGGCCCGATTGCCGTGTTCTTCGCGGTCTACCGCTATTTCGCGCCCGCCGACCATGCCAGCCTGGGTGAAGTGGCGGCAGTGATCCGCGCCACGGGTGCCTTCATGCTCGCGGCGGTGATCGCGCTGGCGGTGTCGAAATGGAAGCTTGGCAAGATCTCGCCGATGCTGTGGCTGTCCACCGCCTTGATCGTGGTCTTTGGCACCATGACGATCTTCTTTCAGGACAAGACCTGGATCCAGATCAAGCCAACCGTGATCTACCTGCTGTTCGGGATCAGCCTGCTGATCGGTGTCGCCCGCGGCAAACCGCTGCTGCGGACGCTGCTGCAGGCCGCGTTCGAGGGACTGGACGATGCCGGGTGGATGATCCTGTCGCGCAACTGGGGTCTGTTCTTCCTCGCCCTCGCCGGCTTGAACGAAGCGCTGCGCCACACGCTGAGCTTTGGCGACTGGATCGCGGCCAAGTTGTGGCTGTTCCTGCCGCTGACGTTCCTGTTCACTTTCGCCCACATCCCGATGCTGCTGCGCCACGGATTGGCGCAGGAGGCCGAAAAGGACGTGCTCACCGATCCGCCGCACGAATGACAACCGTTCGCAAAAGGGTGTGACAAGCGCGGCGAAAAGCGCATAATGGCCCTGCTGCCCGCACGCTCGGGCCAAAGGGTCCAAAACGACACAAAAACGCTTCGAATTAGGGGGAAGCAATGGCCAAGTTCTTCGGTAACCTACATCTCGTGCTGGGCATCGGTCTGGTGCTCGCGATCGCCGTGATGGCGAGTTTCACGCCCGACGTTGCGCTGGACGTCAATTCGGTGTTCCGCTGGCTCCACGTGTTCTTCGGGATCCTGTGGATCGGCCTGCTCTACTACCTGAATTTTGTCCAGGTACCGACCATGCCGGCGATTCCTGCCGAGCAGAAGGGCGCGATCACCGGGCATATCGCCCCCAAGGTGTTCTTCTTCTTTCGCTGGTCCGCGCTGCTGACGGTCGTCACCGGCCTGGTGATCGCGATGGTCAGCGGTTACGGCCACCGCGCGCTGACCTTTGCCGGTGCCAACCGGCATGAAAACCTGATCGGCCTGGGCATGTGGCTGGCGCTGATCATGGCGTTCAACGTCTGGTTCATTATCTGGCCTGCCCAGAAGAAGATCCTGAACCTGGGTGCAACCGAAGCCACGGCTGAGGAAAAGGCCGCCGCCGCGCCGCGCGCCCTGGCCGCCAGCCGCACCAACCTGCTGCTGTCGCTGCCGATGCTCTATTGCATGGTCAGCGCCAACCTCGGCTGATCCGGGGCTTCACGTATTCGGGAAGGGCGCGGCGGGCAACTGCCGCGCCCTTTTTCGTGGGCGCCGTTATCCGGCCTTGGGCCACAGCGGCTCGCCCAGCCGGTCCAGCCAGGCGCGGGCCTGCTTGGGCTCTCCCACCGCGTTGGACTTGACCGGTCCGCGCGCCACCACGAACTCTTCGTGGAGGGCGAACGGCTCCAGCCCCAGCAGTGTGCGCTGTGCGTCGATCTCTTCGGCGAGGTCCGACAGGCGCTCGATCACCGGCGCAACACGCGCGCGGGCATGGCGATCGGCCTGGTGGTCGAACAACCCCCACTGGCCTGACGCGGTATTCTGCAGCGCCGCGATCAGGTGCTGGCGGTACTCCCCTTCCAGCATCTCGCGCAGCCGGTCGGCCCGTTCAAGGCGGTCTGCCCGGGCCATGCGCAGCTCAGATCTCCACCTGGCTTCCCAGCTCGACCACGCGGTTGGTGGGAAGGCGGAAGAACTCCATTGCGCTGGCAGCGTTGCGCAGCATCCAGGCGAACAGCTTTTCGCGCCAGATC
>JABFRE010000213.1 GCA_013141325.1 Novosphingobium sp. | reverse complement strand
ACCTTCTGGCGCGGATCGATAGTGTTCCCTGCCGCATCCCACAGATAGAGATAACCGGCGATCCCGCCGACCGAGGAATAGAGCGAGTCATAGGCTTCCGAGTAATCGGTGTAATCGCTCGACGAGAAGGTCTTGCGATCAAGATAGGCACCGGCATAGGTCACGTCCCAGTTGCCCAGCTTGCCTTCGATCGTCAGCCCGGCCTGGATGAACTTGTCACGCCGGAATTCCGGGAAGAAATGCTGGACCTGGAGATCGCCGACACGCGGATCGAACCCATAGGATCCGTGGCTGCGGGTGTCCTGATAGTTGACCGACGGGGTGACGGTCCAATTGTCATCCAGATCGATCTTCAGCGCGGCACGGCCACCCCAGGTGTCGGTGTTGTTGTAGTCGTCCTTGACGAAGGCGGCGTTGCTGACGCGGATGCCGCCAGCCGTGGCCGGCGGGCAGCCCAGCGGGTTCGGCTCGGGCAGGAAGGCCCGGCAACCCGGCACATTGTCGATATAGCCGCCGTCGCGCTGATACCAGCCGACCACGCGCAGCGCCATGTTCGCGCTGATCGGCAGGTTGAGCATGCCTTCGAGCTTGCCGCCCCAATCGCCGTGCTCGACCCGGTTCACTTCGCCATCGATGCTGCCTTCGAACCCGGCTGTGCTGGGCTTGTTGGTGATGATGCGGATCGTGCCGGCCTGCGAAGACGCGCCGTACAATGTACCCTGCGGGCCTGAGAGGCTCTCGATCCGGGCGATGTCATAGATGTGAACGTCAAGGTTGCCGCCGATGGTGGTCACCGGCTGTTCGTCGAGATAGACGCCGACCGACGGCAGCGAGCCGGAGTGGTTGCCGTCGCCGCCCGAGGCGACGCCGCGCATGTAGATCACCGAGTTGCCGGGCGTGCCGGTTGACTGGAACGATACCGACGGCAGCTGCTGGGCATAGCCCTTGAAGTCCGAGATGTTCAGCTGATCGAGCTTCTGGGTGCCCAGCGCCTGGATCGAGATCGGGACGTTCTGGAGGCTTTCGGAACGCTTCTGTGCGGTCACGACAATCTCGGTCGGATCGATCGTTTCGTCGTCTGCGGGCGCATCCTGCGCCAGTGCGGGCATGGCAACCAGTGCGGTGGTGGTGAACAGCGCCACTATGGCGGCCCGGCGGGTGCTAAAACGCATGCAATTTCCCCATTGCTGCAAAAATGTGAAACGACAGTGATTCGCGCAGACGCTACCGTCAAGCGCCGTGCGCCAATATTTCACGGATCGTGGATGCCGCGTTGCACAATTACCACTACGGCGGCGCGTCCGGGTAATATTCGAGCACCGGGCCCAGCGCCTCGCGCAGCGGATCGAGGAAGGCGGAAAACGGCTTCCATGCCTCGGTGCCGTCGCGGAAAATCGGCTGGCGCACCTGCTCGGAACTGGGCGTGCGGACCGCGCGTTCGGTCTTGTGGAAGGCCAGGCAAGCGTCCTCGAACGGCACGCCGCAATAGGCCAGCAGTGCGCGCACTTCGGCCTCGGTGTCGTCGACCATCCGTTCGTAGATCACCCGGTGGACCGCGCCGGGCTGAACCGCATCGATGTGGGCCATCAGCCGCACGTAGTCGGCGTAATAGCGGCCCATGTCCGACAGGCTGTAGCTGAAGGCCTGCCCGCGCGCGAAATGCTGCTTGAAGTTGGAAAAGCAGCACCCCAGCGGATGGCGCCGCGCGTCGATGATCCGCGCCTTGGGCAGAATCAGGCGGATAAAGGCAACATGGGCCCAGTTGTTGGGCAGCTTGTCGATGAAAAACGGCCGGTCGGTCTTGCGCTGGATCCGCGTGCGCCGGAGAAATTCCTCGCCCTGGCGCGCCAGTTGCTCCCCGGTCAGGGCGGGAAGCCCATCGGGATAGGCCGGATCGCGGCGGGCCAGTGCGGGAATATCGGGCAGCTCGCTGGTGCCTTCGATCAGGCTGTGGCTGGAAAGGATCTGCTCGACCAGCGTTGATCCGGCGCGCGGCATTCCCAGGATGAAAATCGGATCAGGTGCATCGCACCCCTGTCCGGCGCGCTCGGCAAAGAATTCGGGCGTGGCGATGGCAATCAGCCGATCAACGAACCGGGTCGTTTCCTCAGCGCTGTGGGAAAGCTGAGCACGGCGCAGGTCGTTTGCGGCTGCATAGTGGGCGAAGGCCGGCTCTGTCTGGCCGCGATCCTCCAGCGCCTTGCCCAACGCGAAATCGAGGTGGAAGCGTTCGTCGTCGGCGATGTCGCCGCGCGCCAGCGCGCCCTCCATCGCGGCGATGTCGGCGTCGTCGAACCTGACGGTCTTGAGATTGGCCAGGCTCCACCACGCTTCGCCCAGCGCAGGCATGATCGCCAGCGCGCGCCGGTAGGCCGCAATCCCGTCGTCGAGCCGGCCGACGGTCTTGAGCATGTGGCCATAGCTCATCCAGACGCGGGGCTGATTGGGTGCATGGCTCAGCACCTTGTCATAGAGCGCGATGGCGTCGTCGAACTCGCCGATCCGGCCAAAGGCGGCGGCTTTGAGATTGGAGTGGCCGGGGTTGTCCGGCTCTTCCGCGATCACCCGGTTCAGTTCGTCGATCGCTTCGTCCGGGCGGTTCTGGCGGTAAAGCACCAGCGCCAGATTGGCCCGCGCGGCGGTGAAGGCGGGCGACAGTTCCAGCGCCCGGCGCAGCAGGTTTTCCGCATCCTTGTTGCGTCCGATCCGCCCCGCCAGTTCGGCGAACATCCGGATCGCGGCGACATCGAACGGATCCTCCTTGAGGTGCGCACGCAGCAGCGGTTCGGCGCGCGGCAGGTCGTTGTCGTTCATCGCCAGCGCAGCCTCGATCAGGCGCGGGTGGTACTGGCCAAGGCGCGACAGCCAGGATTCGCCAAGCGTGGTGGTGACGGTGCTCATCACGCGCAAGAAACATGGTGACGCGCGGCAATCAAGCGATAGGTTGCCGCGACGGGACTTTGGGGGAGAGGCACATGAACGCTGCCAAGGGGCGCAGGCTGGGGTTCTGGGCGGTGCTGGCGCTGTGCGTCGGCAACATGATCGGGTCGGGCATCTATCTGCTGCCCGCCACGCTGGCGCCGCTGGGGTGGAACCAGATGCTGGGCTGGCTGGTGACGATCGGCGGGGCGCTGGCGCTGGCGCTGGTCTTTGCCCGGCTGAGCGCTGCGGTCCCGCGCGCGGGCGGGCCCTATGCCTATGCCGATCAGGCGTTCGGGCCGTTGGCGGGCTATGTCGCGGCATGGTCCTATTGGGTGATGACGTGGGTCGGCAACGGGGCGATTGCGATTGCCGTGGTCAGCAACCTCAGCCTGATCTTTCCCGCAATCGCCGAAACGCCTGGCCTGCCGGCGGTGCTGGC
>JABFRE010000214.1 GCA_013141325.1 Novosphingobium sp. | reverse complement strand
CCCTGGCCGCGCCGCTCGCCCCGGCGTTCCTTGCGGTACTGCTTGGCATGGGCCTTGGCGGCGGCCTTTTGCACTTCGCGCGGCGGGCGGGGCGGGGCATCGGGCAGGGCGGCCCCATCGGCCTGGTCAAAGCCCAGCTGGGCCATGCTGGCCGCGAAATGGTCGGGCAGTTCGGCGATCACGTCGAGTCGGGGCGCGCTGCCGGGCTGATCGATCAGCAGGCGGCGGGCGTGGAGGTGCATCTTGCGGCTGATGCTGCCCGACAGGAAGGCGTCGGGCCCGCCATACTTGCCGTCGCCGACAATCGGGTGCCCGATCGCCGCCATGTGGACGCGCAGTTGGTGGGTGCGCCCGGTCAGCGGTTGCAGCTCCACCCAAGCGGCGCTGTTGCCGGCGCGGTCGAGCACGCGGTAGCGGGTGCGGGCCGATTGGCCCTCTCCGCTCTTGTCGACCATCATCTTTTCGCCGCCGGTTCCCGGCTGCTTGCCCAGCGGCAGTTCGATCAGCCCGTCCTCGATATCGGGAACGCCCACCACCAGTGCCCAATAGATCTTGCGCGCCGACCGGCCCGAGAAGTGCTTGGAGAAATAGGCTGCGCTGCCCGGGGTGCGGGCGATCAGCAGCACGCCCGAGGTATCCTTGTCGAGCCGGTGGACCAGCCGGGGCCGGGGCTCGCTGTCACCCGCATAGGCATCGAGCAGCCCGTCGACATGGGCATAGGTCCCGCTGCCGCCCTGCGTGGCCAGGCCCGGCGGCTTGTTGAGCACCAGCGCGGCGGCGCTTTTGGTGATGATCATCGATTCGGCAAGCGCGGTCTGCTCGGGGGTCAGCGGCTTGCGCTCGCGCACCCGCTTGCCCTTGTCGGGAACCTCGCCGCCGGGGGGGACGCGGATGATCTGGCCTGCGGCGATCCGGTCGGCAACATCGGCGCGTTTGCCGTCGAGCCGGATTTGCCCGGTGCGCGCCCAGCGGCTGACCGTGGCAAAGCCGACCTGCGGCAGGTGACGCTTGAACCAGCGGTCCAGCCGCGCGCCCTCATCGTCCGCACCGACGGTGAACTGGCGGACAGTATCAGACGGCTTCATGCCGCCACCCGCATCAGGCCAAGTCCGGCGAACAGGCCGAGCACACCGCCGAGCACCGACACCCCCGCATAGAGCGCGGCCACGCCCAGCGCTCCGCGCTGGACCATGCTGGCCAATTCGAGGCTGAAGGCGGAAAAAGTGGTGAAGCCGCCCAGCACGCCAACCCCCAGCAGCATCCGCCACTGTTCGCCGCCGCTGCCGTAGCGCGCCAGCCATCCGGCCAGCAGGCCCATTGCCAGACTGCCGACCAGATTGACGCTGAGCGTCGCCCAGGGAAAGGCGCTGGCCTGGGCCGGGCCGATTGCGCCCAGCCACAGCCGGCCAGCCAGATAGCGCAGCCAGGCGCCGAATCCGCCGCCCAGGGCAACGGCAAGCGAGGAGGAGAGGAAGGTGGGCGCGGTCATCACGGCAGTCATCACTGGGGCCTTAGCCGGGTCTGGCTTGGCTGACCAGTTCCGGTGTTTCGCAATGCAAATGCTTGCGCGCTGCGCGACTCTCTGCTAGCGGCCCGCCGGTTCGAGCCATTCCTGCAAGGGAATCGGCCCGTTTTCGTCTTTCTCTTTAGAAGGCGCATCCCCGCACCGTTTGCAGCGGGGCTCTGGTCTTTTGGTTCAATTGAGGTGTTTCGGTTTATGCAAATTCTCGTCCGCGACAACAACGTCGAACAGGCTCTCCGCGCGCTCAAGAAGAAGCTGCAGCGTGAGGGCGTGTACCGCGAGATGAAGCTGCGCCGTCACTACGAAAAGCCGTCGGAAAAGCGCGCCCGCGAAAAGGCCGCTGCCGTGCGCCGCGCCCGCAAGATGGAGCGCAAGCGGATGGAGCGCGACGGCGTCAAGTAAGCTTGATCGCATCGTCGTGTTGAGCCAAGAGGGCGCGGATCAATCCCGCGCCCTTTTTGCTGCGCGCTAGCAGGGAAGACCGCATGACCGAAATTACCCGCGTTCCGCTTCAGCCCATCGCCAAGGGCGCACTCGGCAAGCTTTGGCTGGGCGTCGCCGCCGCGGCGCTGGCCGCTGGCGGGCTGGCCTGGGCAACCCTGCCAGCCGGGGTCAAGGTGGAGGTGATCAAGGCCGGCGAAGGCGCTTCGCCAACGGTCGATGACATCACCTTGATCAACTACAAGGGCTCGCTGGCCGACGGCGGCACCGAATTCGACAAGGGCGAAAAGGCGGTAATGCCGGTCGAAGGCAGCATTCCCGGGTTCCAGAAAGCGCTGCAGCAGATGCAGCGCGGCGGCAAGTACAAGATCTTCATCCCCGCCGAGCTCGCCTATGGCAACAAGGCCCAGGGGCCGATCCCGGCCAATTCCGACCTCAACTTCGAAGTCGAACTGCTCGACTTCAAGAGCCGCGCCGAGATCGAGCAGCAACAGCGCATGATGCAGCAGATGCAACAGATGCAGGCGCAGCAGGGCGGGGGCGCCGGACCGGGCGGAGCTGCACCGCCGCCAAACCCCGGTGCACCGCAGCCGCAGTAAGCCCGGCTTTGGCTTGAAGGCACAATTTGCGGGTGCTAGCGCCCGCTGACGTTTTCTGTTTTCGCGAAGGATTGCCATGTCGGTCGATACCGCCACCGTGGCCAAGATCGCCTCGCTCGCCCGGATCAAGGTGAGCGAGGCTGAGATCGAGGCCATGGTCCCCGAACTCAACGGCATTCTCGCCTGGGTAGAACAGCTGGGCGAGGTCGATGTGACCGGAATCGAGCCGATGACCGCCGTCATCGAAAACCGGCTGCGCCTGCGCGACGATGTGATCGGCGCCGATCCGTTGACCGGCGGCGGGGTGCGCGATGCGGTGCTGGCCAATGCCCCGGCGCCCGAGCACGGGTTCTTCGGCGTGCCCAAGGTGATCGAATAATGGCCGACCTCACCCAGCTCGGCGTCGCCGCGATCCGCGACGGGGTTGCCAAGGGCGACTTCACCGCCGTCGAAGTTGCCGAGGCGTTCAACGCGAACGTCGCCGCCGCCGCCGCGCTCAATGCCTTTATTGTCACCACCCCCGATGCCGCGCTCGCCGCCGCCCGCGCCACCGACGCGCGCCGCGCCGCAGGCCAGCCGCTGGGCACGATGGGCGGCGTCCCGATCGGGATGAAGGACCTGTTCGCCACCAGGGGCGTGCAGACCACCGCAGCCAGCCACATTCTTGAAGGGTTCACGCCCGAATACGAAAGCACGGTATCCCAGAAGCTGTGGGATGCGGGCGCGGGAATGCTGGGCAAGCTCAACCTTGACCAGTTTGCGATGGGTTCGTCGAACGAGACGAGCTATTTCGGCAATGTGATTTC
>JABFRE010000063.1 GCA_013141325.1 Novosphingobium sp. | reverse complement strand
GATTGGTGGCAGATGGCGGGGAGGCTGCGATGAACGAACACGAAGCCTACCGGATCATCGGCACCCCGCGTTTCGGCGGCATCCTTGTCGTCTCGGACCACGCCTCGAACCGCGTCCCCGCCGATATCGATCTGGGGATACACGCCGAGTTGCTTGACCTGCATATCGCCATCGACATCGGGGTTGGCCCGATCGGCGCGGCTATGGCCCAGCGCGCCGGGATCGCCGCGTTTCAGGGCAACGTCAGCCGCCTGGTCTGCGATTTCAACCGCGAGAGCCACGCCCCGGCGGTGATTCCGATCGCCAGCGACGGCCACGCCGTGCCCGGGAATGCAATCGACCATGCCGGGCACCTGGCGCGGCTGGAGCGATTTTACCATCCCTACCACACAGCGCTGGCGGCACTGCTCGACGATGCTCCCCCGGCGCTGATCCTCTCGCTACACAGTTTCACGCCGTGCCTCGCCACCCATCCGGACGAGGTCCGGCCCTGGCAGGTTGGCGTGCTGTACAACCACGATGACCGGGCGGCGCGGATCGCGATTCCGCTGCTGGAGGCCGAAGGGCTGACCGTGGGCGAGAATCAGCCCTATTCGGGCAAGTTGCTCAACGAGACCATGAACCGTCACGCCGAGGCGGACGGCCGTCCCTATCTCGGCATCGAACTGCGCCAGGACCTGATCGGCGATGCCGAAGGTCAGAGCGAATGGGCCGAGCGGCTGGCGCGGATTTGCAACGAAGTGGCGTTGAAGCTGGGGGATTAGGGGTGTAGGGCGCGGGCTCAGCCACTCGCTTTGAAAGATTCTTGCCCATGCCCGCCTACCGTTCCCGCACGTCCACCCATGGCCGCAACATGGCCGGCGCGCGCGGACTGTGGCGGGCTACGGGCATGAAGGACGGCGATTTCGGCAAGCCGATCATTGCGGTGGTCAATTCGTTCACGCAGTTCGTGCCGGGACACGTCCACCTCAAGGATCTGGGGCAGCTGGTCGCGCGCGAGATCGAGGCCGCCGGCGGCGTCGCCAAGGAATTCAACACCATCGCGGTCGATGACGGGATCGCGATGGGGCATGACGGGATGCTCTATTCGCTGCCCAGCCGCGATCTGATCGCCGACTCCGTCGAATACATGGTCAACGCCCACTGCGCCGATGCGATGGTCTGCATTTCCAACTGCGACAAGATCACGCCGGGCATGCTGATCGCGGCGATGCGGATCAACATTCCGGTGGTATTCGTATCCGGCGGACCGATGGAAGCCGGCAAGGTGGTACTGAAAGGCAAGGAGGTCGCGCTCGATCTGATCGACGCGATGATCGCCGCCGGCGACGAAAGCTATTCCGACGAGGAGGTCGAGACGATCGAGCGTGCGGCCTGCCCGACCTGCGGATCGTGTTCGGGCATGTTCACCGCCAATTCGATGAACTGCCTGACCGAGGCGCTGGGGCTGTCGCTGCCGGGCAACGGCTCGCAGCTCGCCACCCATGCCGATCGCAAGGCGCTGTTCCTGCGCGCGGGTTCGCTGGCGGTGGAGCTGTGCAAGCGGTACTACGAGCAGGACGATGAGAGCGTTCTGCCGCGCAACGTCGCCAGCTTCGGCGCCTTCGAAAACGCGATGAGCCTGGACATTGCTATGGGCGGGTCGACCAACACCGTGCTCCATCTGCTCGCCGCCGCGCAGGAAGCCGGGGTGGATTTCACCATGAAGGATATCGACCGGCTGAGCCGCAAGGTGCCGTGCCTGTCCAAGGTGGCCCCGGCCAAAAGCGACGTCCACATGGAAGACGTCCACCGCGCTGGCGGGATCATGGCGATCCTGGGCGAGCTGGACCGCGCCGGGCTGCTCCACACCGATCTGCCGACGGTGCATGCGCCGACGCTGGGCCATGCGCTGAACCAGTGGGATTTAAAGCGGACCAACGATCCGGCGGTGCAGCACTTTTTCAAGGCCGCGCCCGGCGGCGTGCCGACCCAGACCGCCTTCAGCCAGGACCGGCGCTGGGACGAACTGGACCTCGATCGTGAAAACGGCGTGATCCGCAGCGCCGACCATGCCTTTTCCAAGGACGGCGGGCTGGCGGTGCTCTATGGCAACATCGCGCTTGAGGGCTGCATCGTAAAGACCGCGGGCGTCGACGAAAGCATCCTGAAGTTCACGGGCCCGGCCAAGGTTTACGAGAGTCAGGACGCGGCGGTTACCGCCGTGCTGACCGGGCAGGTCGAGGCGGGCGACGTGGTGGTGATCCGCTATGAAGGGCCCAAGGGCGGCCCTGGGATGCAGGAAATGCTCTATCCCACCAGCTATCTCAAATCGAAGGGGCTGGGCAAGGCTTGCGCGTTGCTGACCGACGGGCGCTTTTCGGGCGGAACGTCGGGCCTGTCGATCGGCCACGCCTCGCCTGAAGCGGCTGAGGGCGGGACGATCGGGCTGGTTGAACCGGGCGACCGGATCGAGATCGATATCCCTTCACGGACCATCCATCTGGCGGTCAGCGACGAGGAACTGGCCCGCCGCCGCGCAGTACAAGCGGCCAAAGGCTGGCAGCCGGCAAAGCCGCGCCCGCGCAAGGTATCGGTCGCGCTTCAGGCCTATGCCGCGATGACCACCAGCGCTGCGCGCGGCGCGGTGCGCGACCTTTCGCAGCTGAAGCGGGGGTGAGCGGACCAATCCTCACAGCGGCGCAGATGCGCAGCGCCGAGCAGGTGCTGATCGCGGCGGGAACCAGCGTTGACGAACTGATGCAGCGCGCCGGGCGTGGCGCGGCGGACTATGTCTGGCGGCTGTCGGGTGGCCGCGCGATCACCGTGCTGTGCGGCCCGGGCAACAACGGCGGCGACGGCTATGTCATTGCCGAGGCAATCCGCGAGCGGGGCGGGGAGGTGCGGGTGATCGCCGCTGCCGAACCCGCAACGGCGGCGGCCCACACCGCGCGCGCGGGCTATGGCGGAACGGTGCTTGGACTTGAAGCTGTGGTGCGGGGTGAGGTCTTCGTCGATTGCCTGTTCGGCACCGGACTTACCCGGCGGCTGAGCGCCGAGTATTTCGCCTTGCTGGAGCGCCTCGCCGCCAATCACCATCTGCGGGTGGCGATCGATCTGCCAAGCGGGGTCGACGCCGATCTGGGTCTGCCGCTGGGGCGCGAACTGCTGGGCTACGACCTGACCCTGGCCTTGGGGGCGTTGAAATTCGCCCACGTCCTGATGCCGGCCGCGGCGACCATGGGGGCGTTGCGGCTGGTGCCGATCGGGGTGACCGCGCCGCCGGGTGCGGCCCGGCTGATTGGCCAGCCCCACCTGACTGCCCCCGCTGCCGACGCGCACAAGTACAGCCGCGGCCTGCTGGCGGTGATCGGCGGCGCGGTCACCCCGATCGGCACC
>JABFRE010000195.1 GCA_013141325.1 Novosphingobium sp. | reverse complement strand
CTGCCCGCCCAACCGCGCGCGCAGTGCCAGCGGAACTGCCAGCGCCGCGCGGGCCAGCGCACTGTTGGTGTGCAGCCGCCGCAGCAGGGCCTCGATCGAGCGCAGTGGAGCGGGTCGGGTCATTGCGGTCCTATTGCCGCAAACCAAGCTTGGCCGCCACCTGCCGCAACCCATCGTGCACCACTTTGGTCAGCGGCTTGCGCGGCACACCGCAGAGCCGGACAGCGAGCGCTTGAAATTCGCCCGGCTCCATCGCCACCGGAAAACCGCGGCGCGCCAGATGTCGGAACAGGTCATGCAGGCCATAGCGTTTTTCGGCCGGCAGGTGCCACAGCGGCAGGCGTTCGTCGCCCGGCGCGGCGTTGGAAAAGCGCGGGCTGGTCCAGATCCGCTTGATCGCCTGCTGCGCATCGGCCACCGGAACGCCGAGCATGGCAAAGGCCACCGACCAGATATGCTCTTCGGTGCGCAGGTCGGCCGCCGGGCCTTCGCCGCGCTGCGCCTGATCGAGCAGATCGGCAAACACCGCCCGGTCGCGCCGCCAGGTGGCGAGCTCGGCGGCGAAAAGTTCGCCGCCAAAGTGCGCCACCGGCGCCGCGCCGCGCCCGGTCAACGCTTCAACCACCCCGGCCAAGCGGCGTCGGGTCAGGCCGTTGATCGCTTCGTCGGGCCCGGTATCGACGACGTAGCCGGCATAGTCCGCGCCATCGAGCAGGACGAACAGTGGATCGAGCGCAGCAGTGACCAGCACGTCGCTGTCCACCAGGGCGAAACGCAGGTCAGCGCGCTCATGCTCCAGCGCGGCAAGGATATCGAAGAAATAGAGCACGTTGCCCCAGGCGGCTCCGCGCCCTGCCGCCAGCCGCGTGGTAAGGCTCACCCGGTGCAGTTCGACCCCGTAGCGCGCCAGTACGGTGCCGATGTCGATCCCGCCAAGCTGCGGCGGATCGGCGTTGGTGAACAGCGCCAGCCGCTGGTTCGGGTTGGTGATCCTGGCGCTGGCGAACAGCGCGGTCAGGCAGCGCCAATAGATCGCCTGAACCTGCGGACTGCCTGAATTGCCCCCGGCCGAGGGAAACAGCGTTCCCTCTTCCGGGCGGTCAACCACAAAGCCGGTGGCGAGCAGGCTGGGCGGGGAAGCAGTGGCAATCATGGTGAAGCGGTGCAGCCCCCGAGCAATCAGGCGTTCTGCCTAGCCGCTTCAGCGATCAAGGCAAGGCCCGCGCGCCGCGGGCATCAGCGCGTCGGCACCGGGGCATCGCCCGAGTAATCGTAGAACCCCCGCCCGGATTTGCGGCCCAGCCAGCCCGCCTCGACATATTTCATCAGCAGCGGTGCCGGACGGTACTTGCTGTCGCCGGTGGTGTTGTAAAGCACCCGCACGATGTCGAGACAGGTGTCGAGACCCACGAAATCCGCCAGTTCAAGCGGCCCCATCGGATGGTTGAGGCCAAGGCGGCAGCCCTTGTCGATATCGGCGATGCTGGCGGTACCCTGACCCAGCACGAACACCGCCTCGTTGATCATCGGCAGCAGAATCCGGTTGACCACGAAGCCGGGTTCATCCTCGGCCTGGACCACCTGTTTACCCAGACTTTCGGCAAAGGCACGGGTGCGGGCGACGGTGTCGGCGCTGGTGGCGAGGCCCGGGATCACCTCGATCAGCCCCATCACCGGGACGGGATTGAAAAAATGCAGCCCGATGAAGCGCTTGGGATCGGGAGAACTGGTCGCCATCCGGGTGATCGGGATCGAGCTGGTGTTCGAGGCCATGATCGCATCGCTGCGCAGGAATGCACCCGCGGCTTCGAAAATCTTGCGTTTGATCTCTTCGCGCTCGGTCGCAGCCTCGATGATCAAGTCGGCCTCGACCATCGGGGCGTAGTCTGCCACCGGTACAATCCGGGCGAGCGCCGCAACGGCTTGATCGGGGGTCAGCTTTTCACGGGCGACCAGCTTGGCCAGGCCCTTGTCGATCCCCGCTTTCGCCTTTTCGGCCAGGGCGATGTCGACGTCGGAGAGCAGCACCGTGATGCCGTTCTGGGCTACGGTCTGGGAAATGCCCGAACCCATCTGCCCCGCACCGATAACCGCCACCGTACGCATTGTCCCGCTCCTTCGCATGTGCAGCAAAGGCGGCTGGTTAGCGGCGAAAACCCGCGCTGGCTAGCGGTTTTGCCCCGGCACCCACAGCACGTCCCCGCCTGCCCCGGCGTTCACCGCGCGGGCCAGCACGAACAGATAGTCCGACAGCCGGTTGATATAGGCCAGCGCCGCCGGATTGACCGGTTCGGCGGCCGCCAGCGCGGTCATCGCCCGTTCCGCCCGGCGCACCGATGCGCGAGCAACATGGAGTCGGGCGGCGCCCTCGCTGCCGCCGGGCAGGATGAAACTGGTCAGCGGCGGCGCTCCGGCGTTGGCCTTGTCGATCTGCTGCTCCAGCCATGCGGCCTGCGCCGGCACGATCCGCAGGACCATGACCGAAGGCGAAAAATCGCTGCCCGGGGTGGCCAGATCGGCCCCCAGGTCGAACAGATCGTTCTGGATCCGGATCAACACTGAAGCGCACTCAAGGCCGCTCAGCGCCACCAGAGTGAGGCCGAGCGCGCTGTTCGCCTCGTCCACCGCGCCGATCGCCTCGATCCGGGCGTCGTGCTTGGCGCACCGGGTGCCATCCACCAGCCCGGTCGTCCCGTCATCGCCGGTCCGGGTGTAGATCTTGTTGAGCTTGACCAAGGGCCCCGGCCCTATTTCTGATTGGCGAACAGCAGCAGGGCGACCACCAGAATCGCCGCGCCCTGAAACAGGATCCGCTTCATCATCATCTGGTTCTGCCGCAGCTGCATCGCGCTGGGGCCGGAATCGCCATCGCGTTCCAGATCTTCACGGGTGCTTTGCAGAAAGGCGGCGATGCCCTTGACCAGGCTGTAGACGACGCCGCCCAGCAGCACGAGAAGGATCAGGATCAGGATAGTGCTCATACCCCTTCCCCTACTCCGCCGCCCCGCGAAATGCCAGCGGGGAAGCGTCCGGCGCGCAGGGCATCGGCCAGCGCCCTTCCGTCCTCTCCCGCGCGGCGGCGGTCAGCCAGCGAGGGCGATCGGCGCCGCTTGGCCAGCTTGCGCCCGTCACCCTCCACGAGCAGCGGATGGTGATGCCAGGTCGGCACCGGCAAATTGAGCAGTGCCTGTAGCAGGCGGTGGACGTGGGTGGCGGCGAACAGATCGGCGCCACGGGTGACCAGCGTCACCCCGTCGGCCGCGTCGTCCAGCGTTGCGGCGAGGTGATAGCTGGCGGGCGCTTCCTTGCGCAGCAGGACCACATCGCCGAACTGCTCCGGCGCGGCAGCTTGCGGCCCGGCGAGCGCGTCGTCCCACGCGAGCGGCCCGGCCAGCGCGGCCGCCCTGGTCATATCGAGCCGCCACGCCGCGCCCTCCAGGCTGACCGTCCGGCCCCGGCAGGTTCCGGGATAGAGTGGCCCGTCCGGCCCGCTTTCGGACGATGCGGCCAGCACGTCGGCGCGGGTGCATTGGCACGGATACAGCAGACCCAGCGCCTTCAGCCGCTCTCCCGCCGCCGCATAGGATCCCACCCGCTGCGACTGGAACACCACCGGACCGTCCCATGCCAGACCCAGCCATTCGAGATTGGCCAGGATCGAATCGACCAGATCGGCCCGGCTGCGGCCCGGGTCGATATCCTCGATCCGCAGCAGGAATTCGCCCCCCGCCGCGCGCGCCAGATCGTGCGCGACCACGGCGGCATAGGCGTGGCCCAGGTGCAGCGGGCCGTTGGGGCTGGGGGCGAAGCGGGTGCGGATCACGGCGCCGGTTCATAGAACCAGCGCCGCGTCCTAGGCCAGTGCCGAGTTTGGGGCCGCTACACCACCTGTTCGAACATCCCGCCCACGATCACCAGCGTGTCGCCCGGATTGGCCATCGCCACCGTCCCGTTGCCGCGCACCTGCACGCGCGGAACATCGGAGGGGACGGAGAAGGCGACTGTCTCGCCCGGCGCCACCGATTTCGATCCGCCCGGCAGGGTAAAGATCCGCACGGTATCCGCCTCCTTGTAGAAGGTCAGCGCCACGGTCTGGTCCCAATCGTTGCGCACGTAGAGATTGGGATCATAGCTTATCTCGATCCGCTCACCGCGCCGCGCCCGGGTCACTTCGTGACCGCCGACCATCACCGCGATGGTTTCGATGTCGGACGGCATGTCGAAGAACGCGCTGCCGTTTTCGGGCAGGTTGATCTCTCCGCCGGGCAGCGCCGCCACCCGCAGGATGTCGGCAGTGTTGAACAGCCGCACGAAAATCGGAACCATCCGGTTGTTGACCAGCTCCACCCGGTCATCGGTGGAATGGACCACGGTGGCACCGGGCACCACGTCATAAACGTGACGGTTGTTCACCACCACGCTGCCGTGGGTGACGTCGCTGGGGAAGGCCCACGACCGCTCGCTGCCGGAGGTCAGATCGAACGCACCGTCGGGCAGGGCCGCGGCCCGGATCGTGTCGTCGAACTTGTAGATCCGCACCTGGACGGTGGCCGGCCCGGCATTGCGGATCGTGGCGGTGTTGACGATCGGCACGGTCGGCGTGTTGGGATTGACCGGCGACGCGGGCTTGCGCGAGCGGCCGACCTTCCAGATCACCGTGTTGCCATCGTACAGCGCCAGAATCCCGTCGTTGCGCAGCCGCAGGACGCAATCCTTGTGGCCGTCGGTGCCGCTGGCCCAGACCGGATTGTTGAGCTCGTCATAGACCACGAAGTTGCCGTCGCGCTGCAGCACGGCATAGCCCAGTGGCGATCCCATCCGGTCATTGGCCCAGGTATCCTTGCTGCCGCCCTTGTCATCATAGAGCACCAGATTGCCATCCGACTGGTAGATCAGGCGATAGCTGCGATCCGGCGACCAGATCGCCTGCCCCGGCAGCATCCGGTCGCCGGGGGTCAGCTCGCTGCCGTTGGGCAGGGCGTCGCGGATTCCCAGCCCGTCCTTCAGCCCGGCGGCGGCGCGGCGGGCGCGGGCCTCGGCGATCAGGTCGCGCAGGCCCTGGGTGCGCGCCGACCACGGCTGGCCGATGGCATGGAGCACCGCAGCGCGGTCGCGCCCGATCTTGCCGGCGGCCAGCGCGATCTGGTCGCTGTCCTTCTTCTGGTCATCACTGGCACCGTCCAGAATGTCATTTGCCACGCGGTAGCCATAGTCGGCGTTGACCCGCACCAGTTCGGGATCGATCGTGGTGATATCGTGCGTGGGAAAGGTCGGCGCGATCAGGTGGATCGTGCGCGGGCCGCCGCGCTGCGCCTCCATCACCGGAAAAACGTCGTCGCGCGCCATCTCGTCGAGATGGATCGAAAGCAGCGCGCGCGGCCCGATCGCGGTAACCCGCGCCGCGCCGAAATCCTCGACATCGCTGCGCGGCCCGTCGGGTGGTTGGGGAAATTCCATGGTGCGGTTGACCGAACTGACCGGATCAAGCGGGCTGGCGCCGATGACATAGATCGTGTCCGCGCCCAGATCGATCGCGGCCTGGACCGGAAAGTCCTCGCGGTGGCCGCCATCGACCCAGTGATCGCCAGCAAAGGACACCGGGGGAAAGACCGCCGCGATCGAGGCAGAGGCCAGCGCGCCGTCCAGCACCGAGACGCCGTCTCCCAGGTGTTCGCCGTCGCGGCCCAGCACCGTCCCCTGTTCGGTGACATAGGCCAGCTTGCCGTTGTTGAGCCCGACCGCAGCCAGCCGCAGCCGCCCGCCGGCATTGGCCCAGGCCTTGAACCGGTCGGTCTTGAAATGCTCGTCGAACATCGCCCGGATCGGGTTGATATTCAGCAGCGCGCGGGCCCGGGTGCCCACCAGTCCCAGCGCATCCTTGATCGCATCGGCGGTGATGCTTTGCCACAGCCCGGTAACCGCCGCCCCGGCCAGCGCCCCGGCCATGAAAGCCGCCGGCCCGAAGGCTACCGTGCCGACCGCCGCACCGAAGAAGATCGACGAATGGATCGCCCAGGGCTCCGACGAGGCCGGGGCATCCCCGGTGCCGTTAAGCGCATGGACAATCATCTTGCGCAGCTCGGGATTGACCTCTGCCCACCAGTCTTCGAACAGCCACATGTGATCGTTGCGGCGCAGTCCCATCCAGATCCGCTCCAGCTCGCCCGCGCCCTCGTCCCCCTGACACAGCATGATCGCGTTGAGGCTGCCGACCGAGGTGCTGGTGATGATGTCGGGCCGAATTCCACGCTCATGCAACGCCATGATTGCGCCCAGCTGAAAGTCACCGCGCGAACCACCGCCGCTTAATACAAATGCCGTTGTCATAGAATCCTCCGTTACACGCCATCACAAAATTGACATAGATTTGCCATATCGCAGTGACTTGATTGTCAGCGATAGACATGTTCGCGGCGACCCGGCTGATTTGATATTCTTGGTAAATCAGAAATTAAGCAATTGTTCTGTCAAATGATTCGAATTGCTATCAAGTTACACTATAAGTAACTTTGACTTATATCAACGCAGCAATTGCGCGCCGGGCAAGCGCCTGGGATTCTTCGGGATGCAGGCACCACTCTGTCCACAGCCAGGGACTTGACGGGGGGAGTCCCGGCATGGTCTTTTGCGGCCATGGACTGTCGCCAATCCGTCACGTCTGGTTGTTACCGGAGGCCATGCTCAAGGCGGAGCTGATTGAGCGCGCGGCCCGGTTCCGCAGCGCGGAGGACGATCCCTCCCGGCATCTCAGCCAATGCCCTGCCCTGGTGCTCAATGCCGACTACACACCGCTGTCGTACTATCCGCTCAGCCTGTGGCCGTGGCAGACCGCGATCAAGGCGGTGTTCCTCGAACGGGTCGATATCGTCGCCAGCTATGCGCGCGAGGTGCATTCGCCCAGCTGGACAATGCCGATCCCCAGCGTGATCGCGCTGCGCCAGTACGTGAAACCCAGCGAATTTCCCGCCTTCACCCGCTTCAACCTGTTCCTGCGCGACCGGTTCACCTGCCAGTACTGCGGAAGTCCCCACAACCTGACCTTCGATCATGTGGTGCCGCGCCGCCTGGGTGGGCGGACCAGCTGGGAAAACGTCGCCACCGCCTGCGCGCCGTGCAACCTCAGGAAGGGCGGCCGTACCCCGCAGCAGGCGCGGATGCCACTGCTGGTCGAACCGATCCGCCCGACCAACTGGCACCTGCAGGAGCGCGGCAAGGGCTTCCCGCCGAACTACCTCCACGAAACCTGGCGCGACTGGCTCTATTGGGACATCGAGCTGGAGCCGTGAGCGGCACCGCGGACGAATTATTTTTGCCGTGTTGCGTCCACTGCCGATCCTGACGCCGTCTAGGCATTGGAAACGGCGGCATCGGGCCGGTCGTTCCGCAAGGAGCAGAAGTGATGCAGACTGCAACCGTCCAGCCGCCAGCCCCGCCGGCCCCTCCTACTCCACCGGCAGCGCCTGAGGCTCCGACACAAGGCATCGCCCTGCCCGCGGCCACCGTGCAGCCCGATCCGCCCCCTCCGGGGGTGCAGGTGGCCGAAAGATTCTTCGGCTCGCTCGACGGGGTGGTGATCGCCATGATGTTCGCGCTGGGCTTGACCCTGCTGGCGCGGCTGTTGCAGTCACTGCTGATCCATCTGTCGCTGCGCAGGGCGCTGAGCGCCAACAGTCCGCTGGCCAGCGATCTGGTCGACAAGATCAACCGGCCATTCGAACGGCCCGGCCCCGCCGACGGCATGGGCGATGAACGCAACGGACTGGTATTGATCGCAATCGGGCTGGCCATGGCCGGCTTCGGGTGGATTCAGGGTGATGAGCCGATGCTTCGCCTTGCCCTGGGCGCGGCGCTGTTTCCGCTGTTCGTGGGGATCGCCCTGCTGATCCGCCGCCGTCTGGCCGAACGTGCCGCCCTGCGGGAGTCCGCTCCTGAATGAGGTCGACGATCCCGAGCTGGCCAGCCGCGCGGCGCAGGGCGATCAGGTGGCATTTGCCCGCCTGGTCGCCCGGCACGAGCGGCGGCTGCGCCATTTTCTGGGGCGGCTGGCCGGAACCGGAATCGGCGACGAACTGGCGCAGGAGTGCTTTTTGCGAGCCTGGCAGCGCGCGGGCGACTATCGCGGACGGGGCAGCTATGCCGGCTGGCTCTACCGGATCGGCTGGCGGCTGTTTCTCGATTCGCACCGGCTGGCGCAGCGCCGGGCGGCGCACGACGCACTGGAAGCCGCAGGGCCGGACGCGGAGCCGCACTATCCGGCCGCCGATGCCGCGCTGGACCTTGAACGGCTGCTGGCCCGGCTCGATGCCCGTTCGCGCGCTGCCCTTGTGCTTTGCGACGGCCACGGCTGGAGCCATGCCGAAGCGGCAGAAATGCTCGGGCTTCCACTCGGCACGCTCAAGTCGCTCGTCGCCCGCGCCAAAGTCGCGCTGCGCGCCGGGCTGCAGGAAGGGGAGCCGTGATGTCTGACATCGATCTCGACACGCTGCTGGCCGACGCGCTGGCCCCGCCGCAGCGCCATGACGACCACCGGTTCGTCAACACGGCGCTGCTGCAAATCGCTGAGCACGAACGCTTCCGCGCCCAGCGGCGCCGGGTGTGGCACGATAGCCTGGCCCAGTTCGCGTGTCTCGCCGCGCTGGTCGCCGGGCTGATCCGGTTCTCGCAGTTGCCGGTCTTCGGCAGCATCGGCCTACCGGCCGACACGGTGCTGGGAATCGCGCCGCCGCTGGTGCTGGTGCTGGTGCTATGGCTGGCGGCCTCGGGTGCACTGGCCCGGCCGGGCCGGAACGGGCAGCGGGTCAGCAGCCGCTAACGTACTGCCGCCAGCGCCTTTTGCCGCCGCCGTTGCACCGAGCTGCCCAGCCCGATCGCCTCGCGGTACTTGGCCACGGTGCGGCGCGCCAGTTCAAAGCCTTTGTCCTTCAGCAGGTCGACCAGGGTATCGTCGGACAGGATTGCCTTGGGGTCCTCGGCATCGATCAGCTGCTTGATCGCCGCCTTGACCGCTTCGGCCGAGGCACCGCCCTCGCCCTCGCTCGATCCGACGCCCGAGGTGAAGAAGTACTTAAGCTCGAACGTGCCGCGCTCGCACAGCAGGTACTTGTTGCTGGTCACCCGGCTGACGGTCGATTCGTGCATCGAAATCGCTTCGGCCACAGTGCGCAGGGTCAGCGGCTTCAGCGCGGAAACGCCGTGGCGGAAGAAACCTTCCTGCTGCTTCACCAGTTCGCTCGCCACCTTGAGGATGGTCTTGGCCCGCTGGTCCAGCGCTTTCAGCAACCAGTTGGCATCGGCCAGCTTGTCCGACAGCCAACCGCGTGCCGCCTTGTCGTCGCTGGCGTGGCGCATCTCGACGTAATAGCTGCGGTTGACGATCAACCGCGGCAGCGTCGCCTGGTTGAGCGCCACGTCCCAACCGCCGTCTGCGCCCGGCGTCACCAGGATATCGGGCGTCACCGGCTCGCCCCCGCTGTAGCCAAAGCGCAGCCCGGGCTTGGGATCATAGCCGCGCAGTTCCGCCATCATTTCGGCGAAATCCTCGTCATCGACCCCGCAGATCCGCTTGAGCCGGGCCAGTTCGCCGCGTGCCAGCAGCTCGAGGTTGTCGAGCAGCCGCGCCATGCAGGGGTCATGGCGGTCCGCCTCTTTGGCCTGCAGCGCAAGGCATTCGGACAGGCTGCGCGCACCCGTACCGGTGGGATCGAGCGACTGGACCAGCGCCAGCCCGGCCTCGGCTTCGGTCGCGCTCACCCCCAGATCGGCAGCAACCTGATCCAGCCCGACCGGAAGATAGCCGGCCTCGTCGAGCAAACCGACGATGTGCCGCGCGACAAAGGCTTCGCGCGGATCGCGCGCCGCCGGGGCAATCTGCGCGGCAAGGTGCTCGGCCAGCGACAGCGGACCATCGCCCTGTTCGTCGATCCCCGGGCCTTCCGCGCCCATCGTCACCCGGTAATCGGAGCCCCAGTCGGCATCGCCGGTGTCGCGGTCCCGGTCGAGCGTGGCCACGTCGATGTCGAGCGGCCGGTCGTCGTCGCCGCGCCCTTCGCCGATCAGCTGGTCGACCGGCGAGCTTTCCAGTGTGGTGCGGCGGACATCGGCGGCGTCGGGCACGACGTCGGCCGCGGCTGGCGCCCCGTCACCGATTTCAAGCAGCGGGTTGGCATCGAGCGCCTCGCCGATGAAGGCTTCGACCTCAAGGTTCGACAGCGCCAGCAGCTTGATCGCCTGCTGCAGCTGCGGCGTCATCACCAGCGATTGCGATTGCCGAAGATCGAGGCGGGGACCGAGGGCCATCGGATTGGTTCAGGTGCTGCGCGTGGCCTTCACAACGTGAAGCCTTCGCCCAGATAGAGCCGCTTGACGTTTTCGTCGGCGACCAGTTCCTCGGGCGTGCCGCTGAACAGCACCTGCCCGCCGAAGATCACACAGGCCCGGTCGACGATGTCGAGCGTTTCGCGGACATTGTGATCGGTGATCAGCACCCCGATCCCGCGATTGCGCAGATCGAGCACGAGGTGGCGGATATCGGCGATCGACAGCGGATCGATCCCGGCGAAGGGTTCGTCGAGCAGCATGATCGACGGATTGGCGGCCAGCGCCCGGGCAATCTCGCAGCGCCGCCGCTCACCCCCGGACAGCGCCATCGCCGCGCTGGAGCGCAGCCGGGTAAGCCCGAATTCCTCGAGCAGGCGTTCCAGCTCCTGCGCGCGCACGGCGGCGTCGGGTTCGGCCAGTTCGAGCACGCAGGCAATATTCTGTTCCACCGTCATGCCGCGGAAGATCGAGGTTTCCTGCGGCAGATAGCCAAGCCCCAGGATCGCCCGTCGGTACATCGGCAGGTTGGTGACATCGACCCCGTCCATCAGGATGCGGCCGCTGTCGGGCCGGACGAGGCCCATGATCGAATAGAAGCAGGTGGTCTTGCCCGCGCCGTTGGGGCCCAGCAGGCCCAGCACTTCGCCCTTCGCCACCGAGACCGAAATATCGGTCAGGACCGCGCGCTTGTCATAGCTCTTGGCGATCGAGATCACGTCGAGCCCGCCTTGCGGCTTCGGCGTTGCGGCGCCGGGGACGGCGGGCGAGAGGGTCGCGGTGTCGGTCATCGTAGAAGGCGATTTAGGGGCCTCGCGCGCGCTCGGCAAGCGTCCTTGGGTCAAATTGGCAGGTTTCGTGCATGGCCTGCCTGCAACGCTCTGCCACGCAATCCCTAACGACGCTTGATTGTCGTCCCCTTCGGTGTTCTACTGACGCCCAAGGGACAGGATAAAAAGGGGACGGACCATGGCTAAAGCCTGGCAGCGGGTTGCAGTACGGCAGAACCACCACGCCAAGCCGCTCGATTGGCGCAAGCGGATGAGCGACAACATCGCGTTCGCGCTGCTGGTCTATACCGGTTTGCAGATTTTCCTGACGATGGGTGCGCTGCACGGCAGCGGAGGATCGCTGCTGCCCTATTTTGCGCTGGTCGTGCTGGTTGCCGCCATCATCCCCGCCTGCCGACGCTTTGAAAAGCGCTGGGCACGGCTTGACGATGTTCAGGCTGCCGACCCTGCTTTTGCCAGCTATTTCCGGCGTGACCGGATCTGGCTGTGGGTGCTGGCCATCGGCCTGCCGCTGGCGGTGACCGGGCTGTTCAAGCTGCTGGCGCTGATGTTCGGCTGAACGCAGCTGGCGATTGCTCTTCGGCTCACGAATACCTAGATCGGCGGCCCGCGCCATAGGAGTCGCCTGCCCGCCATGCTCAATCCCACGCAAGCTCAGGACCGCGCCTGCGCACTGATCGACCTCGCGCGCCGCGCCGGAGCCGATGCTGCCGACGCAATCTATTCGGGCTCGTCGTCCGAATCGGTGCAGGTCCGGCTGGGCCTGCTCGAGGATGTCGAGCGCTCCGAAAGCGAGCATCTTGACCTCAGGGTCTTCAGCGGGCGGCGTTCGGCTTCGATCGGATCGAGCGACCTGTCCGACGCCGCGCTGAAGGAACTGGCGGAACGCGCCGTGGCCATGGCCCGCGCTGCGCCCGACGATCATTACGCTGGCCTCGCTCCCGAGAGTCTGCTGGCGCGCGGCCCCTTTCCCGATCTCGACCTGGCTGACCCGGTCGAGCCCAGCCCCCTGCACCTGCGCGAACAGGCGCTGGCCTGCGAAGACGCAGCCCGCGCCGTACCGGGCGTCAGCAACAGCGAAGGCGGCGCGGCCAGCGCCAGCGCGCGGGTCTTTGCGCTGGCAACCAGCCACGGCTTTGCCGGCGCGACCAGCGGCACCGGCCGCGCACTGAGCGCAACGGTGGTGGCGGGCGAAGGGGCCGGGATGCAGCGCGACTATGCCTGGCGCAGCGCGCACCACGCCGCCGACCTGCTGCCCCCCGAAGAAATCGGCCGTCAGGCCGGCGAGCGCGCGGTCAGGCGCCTGGATCCCGGCCGGGTCAGGAGCGGGACGATGCCGGTGGTGTTCGATCCGCGGATTGGTGGGTCGCTTATCGGCCACCTGATCGGGGCAATGGCGGGCAGCGCGATTGCCCGCCGGGCAAGCTTTCTGCTGGGCAAGGACGGCGCGCAGCTGTTTGCCAAGGGCATCACCATCGCCGACGATCCATTACGCCCGCGCGGACTGAATTCGCGCGCCTTCGACGGCGAAGGCCTGCCCACTTCACCGCGCAGGCTGATCGATGACGGACGGCTGACCGGCTGGTTGATGGACAGCGCCTCGGCCCGCCAGCTGGGCGGCCAGCCCTCCGGCCACGCGGTGCGCGGGGCAGGCGGCGCGCCGGGGGTCTCGCCCAGCAACGTGCACCTCGAAGCGGGAACCCGGTCGGTGGCCGAACTGATCGGCGACATCACCGACGGCATCTATGTGACCGAGCTGATCGGCCACGGCGTCAACGGAGTGACCGGCGACTACAGCCGCGGCGCCTCCGGGTTCCGCATCATCAAGGGCGAAATCGCCGGTCCGGTGGCCGAGCTGACCGTGGCTGGCAACCTGCTGGAGATTTTCACGGAGCTATCCGTGGCGAACGATTTGGAATGGCACCGCAGCCTGAACGTCCCGACGATCCGGGTCGACGGGATGATGGTTGCGGGGGATTGACGCGGCGGCGCTGGCGGCGCAGCGAACAGGCATGGAAGACGCCGAAGCCCGGCTGGAGGCAGCCCTCGTCAAATACCTGCCCGGTGTGGCAGCGATCGGGCGATCGGCAATCAAGCGCCTGCGGGGGCGGTTCCCGGCCTGCGATGCGCTGGTCTATGACAATTATCAGGCGCTGGCGGTCAGCATTTCGCCCGACGGAAAAACCGGCAGCGCCTTTATTTCGGTTGCGCTCTATCCGCGCTGGATCACGCTGTTTTTCCTGCACGGTGCGGGGCTGAGCGATCCTGACGGGATACTTGCGGGATCGGGCGCGGCTGTCCGCAGCCTGCGTCTTGCCAGGGCCGAGGACCTCGACCATCCGGCGATCCGCGCACTTGTCGACGCGGCGGAAGCGGCCGCAATCCTGCCAGATCCCGCGCGCGAAGGACGGCTGGTGATGAAATCGATGTCCGCCCGGCAGCGCCCGCGCCGACCGGAATAGCTTCACGGCTTCGAGGTCAGGAGTTCTTGTAGCGCTCGATGCATTCCAGCACGACGCGCTTGGCATCGTCGGCATCACCCCACTTGCCGATCCGCACCCACTTTTCCTTTTCCAGGTCCTTGTAGTGGGTGAAGAAGTGCTCGATCTGCTGGAGCACGATCGAGGGCAGATCCTTCTGCTCGCCGATGTCGGAATAGTAGGGAAAGGTCGAATCGACCGGCACGCAAATCAGCTTTTCATCGCCGCCATGTTCGTCCTCGAGATTGAGCACGCCGATCGGCCGGGCCCGGACCACGCAGCCCGGCACGAAGGGTGAACGCGCAACGACCAGCGCGTCGAGCGGATCGCCGTCATCGGACAGGGTGTGCGGAACGAAGCCGTAATTGGCCGGATAGCGCATCGGGGTGTGGAGGATCCGGTCGACGAACAGCGCGCCCGATGCCTTGTCGAATTCGTACTTCACCGGCTCACCGCCGACCGGCACTTCGATGATGACGTTCAGGCTTTCGGGCGGGTTGTCACCCACAGGGATCATGTCGATGCGCATAGTGGCGGCGCTTTAGCCGCCTTGATGCTGCGCCGCAACAACGACCTTGGTCTATCCTGCGGCTCCGGCCAGGACATTGATGGAAAAGGCCAGCACTCCGATGTTGAAAACGAACGACAACAGGCTGTGCGCGATCACGACCCGGCGGACCACCGTGCGTGTGACACTGACGTCCGACGCCGCGAAACTCATGCCGACAGTGAAAGCGAAATACAGAAAGTCCCAGTAATCGGGTTCCGGCGTTCCCGGAAACTGGAACCCGCCGCCATCGCGCGTCCCGCCAAAGGCGTTCGCATAGTGCATGTGGGCGTAGTGCAGCATGAAGACGACGTTGGTGAAAAGCCACGCCAGGCCCAGTGTCGCGATCAGCTTCACCGTCGCCAGCGTGTGACCGCCGCGCGACGACGGAAGCTCGGTCAGGATTGCCGCGAGGATGGCCAGCGCCGTGGCAGCTGTCAGCGCCAGCACCAGCAGCCGGTTGGCGTCGTTCTGCGCGGAATGGCGGCGCATCGCCGCCGCGCTGCGATCACGCAGCAGCGGCAGCAACGAAACCATAAAGGCAATGGCCGCGACATCGAAACCGATGACCAGCGCATCGCCGGCCGGCGACGCGTTGGCCAGACGCCAGGCCCCGGCAATCACAACCAGCAAGACCATGAACAGCGCGAACCGCGGCGGCGCGATCCGGCTGGCCAGCGCCGAACGCAGACCAGCCAGCATCCCGCGCCGCTGCGTCACTTCTTCAGGCCCTTGGCCTTGGTCGCCGCCCGCTTGGGGGCAAGCAGCAGATCCAGCCCGGTCGGCGTCTTGCCCGGTGCAGACCGTTCCAGCCACGGGTAACGCAGCCCGCCGCGGTAATCGATCTTGACCGTCTGGAACCGGTCACCGCGCTGGAACAGCAGCTCCAGCGGCGCGCCGCCCTTGGCAGCGGTGATCGCCTTTTTCAGCCCGTCGCCGTCATAGGCTGTGCCGTTCACTGCCACGATCTTCGCTCCGGTCACCACTCCGGCGTTGAAGGCCGGGCTGTCCCACTGCGTGGCCACCACCTTGGCGTCCTTGTCAATCGTCACGCCCAGCGACCACATCAGCTGGACGATCTTGGCCTCGGCCAGGGCGGCCTTGGTGAAGGGGTTGGGCTCGTCCTTCCAGACCAGCTTGTATCCGCCGCGTTCGATCCCCTGCACCGGCGCCGGCTGGCCGGGGGTGTTGATCCGGGTCTTGAGGAAGCCGTCCCAATCGTAGGGATAGACCTGGCCCAGCGTCGCCGCCACATCGCGCAGTTCGAAGGTCAGTTCGCCCCAATCGCCGTCGCGCATTCCGAAAAAGGCTTTGGCGAAATCGTCGATGCTCTTGGTGCCGCCGGTCCCGGCACGGATGATCTGGTCGGCCTCCAGCCAGACCAGCGCGCCTTCGGTGTAATAGTCCTCGTTTCGGGCCAGCGAGGGATAGGGCTTGGCCTTGCGCGCCGCGAACACCGGATCGTTGCCGGTATCCTCGACCGAGCGCCAGCGGCGCCCGGCCTGTTCGGAAAACCCGCCGGCCCAGGCCGCAAGCTGACCCAGCACGATCTCCTTGCTCTGCAAGCCGGACCGGGCCGACAGTACCAGCCCCCAGAACTGGTCCTGCCCTTCATAGGCCCACAGCAGATCGCCCTGCATCGGCTGACGGTAGTCCGGGGTCCACAGCCGCGCCGGGCGGCGGAACTTGCCAGACCACGAATGGCCGTATTCGTGCGGCAGCAGCCCGCGATCCCATTCCTGCTTGTCCCATTCGGTGAAGGCCGTGGGCTCAAGCTGGTTTTCGCTCGAGCGGTGATGCTCGAGCCCGATCCCGCCCATCCGGTCGGTCAGCGCCAGCAGGAATTCGTAGTGATCGAAATGGTTGGCGCCAAAGGCCAGCCGCGCCTCGCTCACCAGCGCGCGGTGCGCGTCGATATGCTCGGGCTTGGCCTCAAGCTGCTCGGGCTTGTCGGCGACGACATTGAGCGTCACCTTCTGCCCCAGATCCCACTTGCGGAAATGCTTGCCGGCAAAGATCGGCGAATCGACCAGCGTTTCGTAATCGGTCTCCGCCCACGACCAGCTGGAATTGAGCTGCATCGCCCCGTCCAGCGCGGTCGCCGGGGTCCAGCCGCTGGGCAGCACGACCCGCGGCCTGATCCGGATCTGCCGGACATAGTGCCCGGCGGGATAGAGGCTCATCTTTTCCCACTGCAGGTTGAGCATTTCCTGCGTCACGGTGATCCGCCCTTCACTGGCCTGCAGGGGTGAGGTGTGGATGAATTTGGCCACGACCTCGCTCGCGCCTTCGGGCAGGGTCACGTGAAAGGCGTTCACTTCCACCGGATCGCGTTTCCATTCCAGCGCTTTGCCCCCGGCCGCAAAGCCGATATCGACCAGTTCGGCGAGCGGCCCGCGCGGGCCATGGTTGCCGGGCAGCCAGCGCGGGAACAGCAGGGTCAGCTGGCGCGTCCCCGGCGCCACCGGGATCGCTTCGGTCACCCGGTAGACCCCGCGCGGGGTATCGCTGGCATCGATATCGAGCTGGATCACGCCGGGATAGGGCAGGTCCCGCGCATCAGGCACGGTCTGGGCAATCGGCACGGCCTGCGGGGCGGAATTCTGGGCCGGAGCGGCGGCGGCAAGGCTCAATGCCAGCGCGGCGGCCAGGGTGCGAAAGGCGGGTGTCATGGTCATGACACCGACATGCCGCGAAGGCCGCGCCGCTGCAATCCTTGGCGCAGGCTTTTCGACCAAGCGCATTCGCGCTAGGGGCGAGCGCCATGAGCACACCACAGGCCATTCGCGGAACCCAGGACATCTTCGGCGCAGAGGCCGAAGCCTTTGCCCACGTCGTCGAGACGTTCGAACGGGTGCGCAAGCTCTACCGCTTTCGGCGGGTCGAAATGCCGGTGTTCGAAAAGACCGAGGTGTTCAGCCGCTCGATCGGCGAGACCACCGATGTGGTGTCCAAGGAAATGTACAGCTTTGAGGATCGCGGCGGCGAAAGCTTGACCCTGCGGCC